>NZ_JADZGH010000269.1:72505-106827 GCF_015865005.1 Rhodococcus sp. CX | reverse complement strand
CAGTTCGCGGATCGTGATCGTTTCCTTGCCGGCGGCACCGAACTCCGGCCAGTACGTGGCGACCGGGTCGTCGTATTTCACGAGGCCGCGTTCGGCAAGGCGGTGCAGCACCGTGCTGGCCACGCCCTTGCCGGTCGAGAAGGACAACGCGATCGTGTCGTGCGCCCACCGGCGGTCGCGGCTCGCCCACCCGGCCCAGATGTCGAGGACCGGCTCCCCGTACAGATAGACGGCCAGGGCACCACCGCCCTGCGACCGTGTACGGAACATCCGGAAGAATCGATCGGCGACCTGCAGGAATCGGGGATCGACGATCATCTCCGTCGACGGTACTGCATCCGCGGTCATGGCCGTGCTCTCCAGATCCTGCTCGTGTCGATGGCCCGTCCACGATCGTACGACCGGTATGCAACCGCCATCGGCGCCTTCGGTGCATCAACAGCCGCCGGTTGTGACAGCACCCGTCTGCACCGGTCCGCATTTCGGTGTAAGGATGAAGCTCATGAGCATCGCCCAGCACTCGGAGGCACGGCACTCCGGCATCGACCTCAGCCACGTCGACGAGGGCACCCGCGCCCAGGACGACCTGTTCGAGCACGTCAACGGCCGTTGGCTCGCCACCCACGAGATCCCCGCCGATCGCGCGCTCGACGGCGCCTTCCGCACGCTCGCCGACAAGGCCGAGGTCGACGTGCGGACGATCATCGAGGAGGCCGCCGCGTCCGATGCCCCGGCCGGTACCGACGCCCGGAAGATCGGCGACCTGTTCACCAGCTTCATGGACACCGAGCGAATCGAGGCGCTGGGCCTCACCCCGATCGCCGCCGAACTCGACTCGATCGCCGGCGCGGCGGACCGGGCGGCCCTGGCCGCGGTCCTCGGACAGTTGCAGCGGGTCGGTGTGGGCGGCGCCGTCGGACACTACGTCGACACCGATTCGAAGAATTCCGAGCGCTACCTCATGCACGTCGCCCAGTCCGGCATCGGGCTGCCCGACGAGTCCTACTACCGCGAGGACCGCTACGCCGAGATCCGCGACGAATACGTCGCCCACATCGGCCGCATGTTCGCGCTCGCCGGTCTGGACCACGATCCGCAGCGGGTTCTCGCACTCGAGACGAAGCTCGCCGGCGGGCACTGGGACGTCGTCAAGCGCCGCGATGCCGACCTGACATACAACCTGACCACGCTCGACGCACTGCTCACCGAACACGCCGGTTTCGACTGGTCCGGCTGGATCGCCGGCCTCGGGTCGACGCCCGCGCAGTGGGCCGAGATCGTGGTCCGGCAGCCGAGCTTCCTGGACGTGTTCACCCGGGTGTGGACCGAGGAGTCGCTCGACGACTGGAAGATCTGGGCGACCTGGCGGGTGCTGCGGGCACGGGCCCCGTATCTCACCGAAGCGCTGGTGGACGAGAACTTCGCGTTCTCCGGACGCACCATGACCGGCGCGCAGGAGAACCGCGAACGCTGGAAGCGCGGCGTCTCGCTCGTGCAGGATCTGCTCGGCGAGGCCGTCGGCAAGCTGTACGTCGAGCGGCACTTCCCGGCCGAGGCGAAGGCACACATGCAGGTGCTCGTGGAGAACCTGCAGGAGGCGTACCGGCGCAGCATCACCGATCTCGAGTGGATGAGCCCCGAGACGCGGACCGCCGCACTGAAGAAGCTCGACAAGTTCACGCCCAAGATCGGCTACCCGGACGTCTGGCGCGACTATTCGGCCGTCACCATCGACCCCACCGATCTCGTCGGGAACTACCGCAGCGGGTACGCCGCCGAGTACGACCGGGATCTCGCGAAACTCGGTGGCCCGGTGGACCGCAACGAGTGGTTCATGACGCCGCAGACCGTCAACGCGTACTACAACCCAGGAATGAACGAGATCGTGTTCCCCGCCGCGATCCTGCAGCCGCCGTTCTTCGACCTGCACGCGGACGACGCCGCCAACTACGGCGGGATCGGCGCGGTCATCGGTCACGAGATCGGCCACGGCTTCGACGATCAGGGCGCCAAGTACGACGGCGACGGCAACCTCGAGAACTGGTGGACCGACTCGGATCGTGAGGAATTCGGGAAGCGGACCGCCGCGTTGATCGCGCAATACGACGAGTTCGAACCGAAAGCCCTTCCGGGACAGCGGGTCAACGGAAGTTTCACGATCGGCGAGAACATCGGCGACCTGGGCGGTCTGTCGATCGCCTTGAAGGCCTACGAGATCGCGTTGGACGGCGAACCGGCGCCGATGATCGACGGGCTGACCGGTCTTCAGCGGGTGTTCTTCGGGTGGGCCCAGGTGTGGCGCACCAAGGTTCGCAACGAGGAGGCGACCCGCCGGCTCGCCGTCGACCCGCACTCGCCGCCGGAATTCCGGTGCAACGGCGTGGTGCGGAACATCGACGCCTTCTACGAAGCGTTCGACGTGAATCCGGGAGACGCGCTGTATCTGGAACCGGAAGCGCGCGTGAAGATCTGGTGACATACGAACGGCGGCCGCCCCTCCTGTTGTGGAGGGGCGGCCGCCGTTTGTCCGGTCCGTGGATTCGCATTACCGCGAACCCGGGATCATGGTGCGGCGCTCAGCCGCGATTCGCTCCGGGGATCGGGATTCCGCGTGCGGCGAGCCACGGCGCCGGGTCGATCTTGGTGCCGTTGGCCTGCAACACCTCGTAGTGCAGGTGCGGGCCGGTGGACTGGCCGCGGTTGCCCATGGTGGCGATCTGCTCGCCGGCGCGGACCGGCTGCCCGGCCCGGACGAGCGACTGGTCGATGTGGCCGTAGACGCCGATCGTGCCGTCGTCCTGCTGGACGCGCACCCACAGTCCGAAGCCGGACGCCGGGCCGCTCTCGATCACGGTGCCGTCGGTGACGGCCCGGATCGGGGTTCCGATCGCGTTGGCGATGTCGACACCGTTGTGGTTGGTTCCCCAGCGGGGGCCGAAGCCGGACGTGAAGGTACCGTCGGTCGGAAACGACACTGCCGGACGACGCGCGGCCTCCTCGCGGGCGATGCGTTCGGCCTCTTCCCGCGCGTGGCGTTCCGCTTCCTCGCGGGCGATGCGCTCGGCTTCGGCCTTCTCCTGGGCGAGGCGCTCGGCTTCGCGCTGCGCGGCCTGCCCGAGCTGCTCGACGTAGACGGACAGATCGGTGCGGGGCACGGCGAGCACCTGCGGTGCGGTGACGCTCGCTGCAGCCGTCGGGCTCCATCCCGCAGCTTCGACGGACGCGGCCTTCGGGGTTGCGTTCGCCGCGACGGTCCCGGCGCCGAGGAAGGCACCGACGGCCAGCGGTATCGCGACGAGCCCCCCGGCGACGCGGCCCTTCCGGGAACGGGCGGAGCAGGACTGGGTGTTGCTCGGGTTGTAACGCAAAACGGATTCCTTGTGTCGAACGCCGATCTGGTAACAAACAGATCACGGTTTCGTCACAGGCTACAACGACTCCTGCGTTTTCCGCGTGGCGAGCTTGACAGCAGAGCATTTCGGAGTCCGATTTACCCGAAGCTTGGCGCCTCGTCGGTCACACTTGTCCCCTGCTGGTCACAGAAGCAACACGAGATCACCCTCGATTGTGGTCGACGTCACAGTCGAATTGCAGCCGATTGCGTGCCTTTCGTCCCGAAGCAGGCGAGACCTGCTCACTTGCTCCGATTCAGAACCTTGTCGGCAGCCGCCCAGTGCTCGTCCTTCACCCACAGGTGCGCGAAGGCGGAGATCGCCTCCTCCGCCGACACCCCGGCCAGCACCCGCTTGATCTCGCCCGCCGGGTCGTTGGCGAGCGCGCGGGCGAGGGAACGCCAGCCCTCGTCGAACGCCGCGCGCGGCAGCACCCGGTCCAGCAGACCCAGCCGCTCGGCCTCGAAGGCGTCGAGCACGGTGCCCGAGCCGGCCAGCATGAGCGCCCGCCCGCGGCCGACCAACGCGGAGAGCCGCTCGGCGCCGCCCCACGCGGGCATGATCGCGAGCGACACCTGATTGAAGCCGATCTTGATGTCGTCGGCCGCGATCCGAATGTCGGCGGCCACCGCCACCTCGGCGCCACCGCCGAGCGCGTGACCGTTGAGCGCGGCGACGACCGGGGCCGGGAAGGTCGCGATCCGATCGCACACCGTCCGCATCTGCCGGGCCATCTCGGCGGCCTGCTCCACGGTCCGGAGCTTGCTCAGCTCCTTGAGGTCCCCGCCGGAGACGAACGCGCGGTCGCCACCACCGCGGATCACGAGCGCCTTCGCGCCCTCGGCTTCGTCGAGGGCCTTCTCCAGCTGTTCCATCGTCTCCGGCGCGATCGCGTTGCGTGCCTCCGGCCGGTCGATGGTGATGACCGCCAGGCCCTGTTCAAGCTCGAGATCGACCATGCGCTGCTCTCCGTTGCGATATTGGCATTCTGATTTTCGGAGAATAACATGCTCGCACAGCTGAAAATCGATCGGACCGACGCCCGCCGAGGCTCCGTGCAGCCCTCGGCGCGGCCCTGTCCCCGGGCATTGGAGCTCTCGCATGCGGCATATCCCCACCGAACTGGTCACGCGCTACGAGCAGGAGGGGTGGTGGACGAACGACACGCTCGGGGACATGCTCGGCCGAGGTCTCGCGGCCGCCCCCGATGTCGAGTTCCGGGTGCACTCGGCCGTGCGGCCGTGGTCGGGAACCTTCCGGGACGTCGAACTGGTCGCACGCCGGCTCGCCGCCGGACTCCGGGCCCGCGGGGTCGGTCCGGGTGACGTGATCGCCTTCCAGTTGCCCAACTGGATGGAAGCCGCCGCGGTCTTCTGGGCCTCGTCCTTCCTCGGCGCCACGGTGGTCCCCATCGTCCACTTCTACGGACGCAAGGAAGTCGGCTACATCCTCGAGCAGACGAATCCCAAGGTGTTCGTCGCCGTGGAACGGTTCGGGCGGGCCGAGTTCCAGCCCGACCTCTGTAAGCACGTCCCGATCGTCGGCGTCGTGGGCCGCGACTTCGACGACCTGCTGAGCGACGAACCGATGGAGGGCATCGTCGCGGCCGACCCGGACGGAGCCGCGCTGATCGCGTTCACGTCCGGCACCACGAGCGCCCCCAAGGGCGTGGTGCACAGTCACCGCACGCTCGGTTGCGAGACGCGGCAGCTCTCGGCCCGCTACCCCGCCGACCGCGGCAAGCAGCTCACCGCGGCACCGGTCGGTCACTTCATCGGCATGGTCAACGCCTTCCTCATTCCCGTGATCGACGGGTCGCCCATCAATCTCGCCGACGTCTGGGACCCCGGGCAGGCCCTGGCACTGATGAAGTCCGACGGACTGACCGTCGGCGGCGGCGCGACCTACTTCGTCACGAGCCTGATCGACCATCCCGACTTCGGCGAGGAGCACCTGCCGTTCATGCGGTACGCGGGCCTGGGTGGATCGTCCGTCCCGGCGGCCGTGACCACCCGGCTCGCGAAGATGGGCATCTGCGTCTTCCGCGCGTACGGGAGCAGCGAGCACCCGTCGATCACGAGTTCGCTCACGACCGCCCCGGAGGACAAGCGCCTGTTCACCGACGGCACGCCGGCGCCCGGCGTGGAGATCCGGCTGGCCGAGGACGGTGAGATCCTCAGCCGCGGACCGGATCTGTGCGTCGGCTACACCGACCCCGAACTCACCGCCGCGGCGTTCGACGAGGACGGGTGGTACCACACCGGCGATATCGGGGTGCTCGACGACGACGGTTATCTGACGATCACGGATCGCAAGTCAGACATGATCATTCGCGGCGGCGAGAACATCGCGGCCCTCGAGGTCGAGGAAGTGCTGCTCACGGTCCCGGGTGTCGCCGAGGCCGCGGTGGTCGCGGTGCCGGACGACCGCCTCGGCGAACGCGCCGCCGCCGTCCTCCGCCTGCACGAGGGCGCGACGATGCCGACCTTGGACGAGATCCGCGACCACTTCGACCGCTCCGGAATGGCCAAACAGAAGTGGCCCGAGCAGTTGCACCGGGTCGACGAGTTTCCGCGCACCGCGAGCGGGAAGGTGCAGAAGTACCTCGTGCGCCGGAGCCTTAGGACCTCGTGAACAGGACCTCGTGAGTCTGGGCATTGCCACACCCCAAGAATGAGAATAGGATTCTCATACAAAGAAAGGGAGGATTCCATGGCACCGAAAGAGCTGCCGTATCAGCTGTTCGACGCTGACAACCACCTGTACGAGACCGAGGAGGCCCTGACCAAGTTCCTCCCCGACAAGTACAAGGACGCGATCAAGTACGTGCAGGTCGACGGCCGCACGAAGATCGCGATCCGCGGCCAGATCAGCGAGTACATCCCCAATCCCACCTTCGAGGTTGTCGCGCGACCGGGCGCGATGGAGGACTACTTCAAGAACGGCAATCCCGAGGGCAAGAGCAAGCGGGAGATCTTCGGCAAGTCGATGAAGTCGATCCCGGCGTTCCGCGAGCCGGCGGCGCGCCTGGAGCTGATGGACGAGCTCCAGATCGAACGCACCCTGATGTTCCCGACCCTCGCGAGCCTCGTCGAGGAGCGCATGCGTGACGATCCGGACCTGATCCACGCGGTCGTGCACTCGCTGAACCAGTGGCTGTACGAGACCTGGGGATTCAACTACAAGGACCGCATCTTCACCGTTCCGGTGATCAGCCTCCCGATCGTCGAGAAGGCGATCGAGGAGCTCGAGTGGTGTGTCGAGCGCGGCGCGAAGGCCATCCTGGTCCGCCCGGCGCCGGTCCCCGGCTTCCGTGGCCCGCGGTCGTTCGCCCTGCCCGAGTTCGACCCGTTCTGGAAGCGCGTCGTCGAGCTCGACGTGCTCGTCACCCAGCACTCCTCGGACAGCGGCTACGCCCGCTACAACCAGGAATGGGACGGCACCGGCTCCGAGATGCTCCCGTTCGTGACGAATGCCTTCCGCATGGTCAGCGAGTGGCGTCCGATTCAGGATGCGGTCGCGTCCTGGGTGTGCCACGGCGCGCTGTTCCGTTTCCCGGAGCTGAAGATCGCGGTCATCGAGAACGGCGCCTCCTGGCTCCCGCACGTGCTGGAAACCCTCCGGGACGTCTACAAGAAGGCCCCCGAGGGCTTCGGCATGCAGGATCCGGTCGAGGCGATCAAGCGCAGCATCCACGTCAGCCCGTTCTGGGAAGAGGACTTCAGCAAGCTCACCGCCCTCATCGGCGCCGAGCGCGTGCTGTTCGGTTCCGACTACCCGCACCCGGAGGGCCTGGCCCAGCCGACGACGTACATCGACCACATCCAGCATCTGCCCTTCGAGGACCAGAAGCTGGTCATGGGCGGCAACCTCGCGAGGCTGCTCGGGGTATGACCTTCAGGACCATCCCCGAGATGGTCCTGAGCGTCGGCGACCGCTTCGGTGATGCCGAAGCGGTCGTCGACGGGGACCTCCGGATCACCTTCACCGAACTCGTCGACCGGGTGCGGCGTGCCGCTGGAGCATTCGCCTCCATCGGTATCGACAAGGGCGACCGCGTCGCGATCTGGGCACCGAACTCCGCGGAATGGATCGTCGCGGCGTTCGGAATCCTCACCGCAGGAGGCATTCTCGTCCCGGTCAACACCCGGTACAAGACGCAGGAAGCGGACGACATCATCCGTCGCAGCGGCGCGAAGGCGGTCCTGGTCCAGAAGGGGTTCCTCGGCCTGGACTTCCAGGCTCCGGAGGACATCCCCGTGATCGATCTGAAATCCGGGTTCCTTTCCGGCGGAGCACCGTACGAATGCGCGGTCGACGGTGAGGACATCGCGGACATCATGTACACGTCCGGCACCACCGGACGACCCAAGGGCGTCATGATGAACCACGCCCAGACGCTCCGGATGTTCTCGGAGTGGTGCGATCTGGCCGACCTGCGCGAAGGCGACCGGTATCTGATCGTCAACCCGTTCTTCCACATGTTCGGGTACAAAGCAGGTTTGATCGCATCCATGATCCGGGGCGCGACCGTTCTGCCGGTGCCGGTCCTCGACATCGACGAGGTACTGGCACTGGTGGAACGGGAGAAGGTCACCATGCTCCCCGGTCCACCCACGCTCTACCAGTCGCTGCTGTCCGCGCCGAGAGGACACGACCTGTCGTCCCTGCGCGCCGCGGTGACCGGCTCCGCCGACATCCCCGTCGAACTGATCCGGCGGATCCGCGACGAACTGCCCTTCGAAACGATCATGACGGGTTACGGACTCAGCGAGGGCGGTACCGCAACGGCATCGCGCCGCGGTGACAGTTTCGAGCAGATCGCGACGACCGTCGGCCTGCCGTGCGACGGCATCGAGGTGCGCATCGCCGAGGACGGCGAGGTGCTCATGCGCGGATACAACGTCATGCAGGGTTATTTCGAGGATCCTCGTGCCACCGCCGAGGCGATCGATGCGGACGGCTGGCTGCACACCGGCGATCTCGGAGAGATCGACGACACGGGCCGGCTCCGCATCATCGGCCGCAAGAAGGACATGTTCATCGTCGGGGGATTCAATGCCTACCCCGCCGAGATCGAAGGTTTCCTGCTCACCCATCCGGCCGTCGATCAAGTCGCCGTCATCGGTGTCCCGGACGACCGCCTGGGGCAGGTGGGCAAGGCCTTCGTGGTACCGAAAACAACTGTGGCAGCGGAAGATCTGATCTCCTGGAGCCGCGAACGCATGGCCGGATTCAAGGTGCCGAGATTCGTCGAGTTCCTCGACGCCCTTCCCCTCAACGCCACCGGCAAGGTGATGAAGGACCAGCTGCGCTGACGCGCTCCCGCTACACACGTCGGCCGGGTGCGGTGACACCGTCCCCCGCACCCGGCCGATCCCTGATCCCGCGAAGGAGGGACCCCAAATGACCGACGAAACCGCGATACTCGCGTTCGCCACGAAATGGCGCCACTGGGACGGAGGCCCCGACGAGGACATCTTCGTCGAGTTCGGGGTCAGCCCCACCGTCTTCTTCCACCGGCTGCGAGCGATCCTGACCAGCCCGCGCTGGAGCCAGCTCTCACCGTCCCTCGCACATCAACTCCTCGAGATCTGCGACAACCGGTTGCGCCGCCCCGAAACCCGCGCGAGCTGACCCGGTCGGCCGGCCCCCGCATCGTCGCGGGAGCCGGCCGGCAGGGAATGATCGGTCAGTACTCCGTCACGCCCGCGTCGGGCGCGAGTTCGTGCGCGGTGATGTACTTCGACTCGTCGGACGCGAGGAACAGCACGGTGTCCGCAACGTCCTCGGGCTGCACGATGTCGACCGGCATCATGTTGATCATCATGGCGCCGAGCCGGGTGTTGCCCTCCAGCGCACGCGAGATCTGCCCGCCGAGGGCACCGTCGTTCACCATCGGCGTGTTGACACCCGTGGGATGCACGCTGTTGACCCGGATGTGGTGCTGGGCGAGTTCGGCGGCGAACGCCTTGGCCATCCCCCGCACCGCGAACTTGCTCGTGGTGTACGGAATCGCGAACGGCTGCACCTTGATTCCCGCGGCCGAGCTGATCAGGATGACCGAGCCGCCGCCGGCTTCGACGAGGTGCGGCGCACCGGCCATGACCGTGTTCCACACTCCCGTGACGTTGGTGCCGATCGTGTCCTCGAAGATCTGCGGGGTCATTTCGTTCCACGGCGCGGCCGAGCAGATGGCCGCATTTGCGACGACCACGTCCAGGCGACCCAACTGCCGGACCGCATCGTCGACGATCCCGCGCAGCGCATCCAGGTCGCGCACATCCACGATCCCGGGCACGACGCGGCGTCCGGTCTTCTCCACCAGCCGGACCGTCTCCTCGAGATCCTCGGGTGTCGCCGGTGCGTAGGCGACGTCCCCGACCTCGGCGCACACGTCCACGACGACGACGTCGGCGCCTTCCTCCGCGAGCCGGACCGCATACGCACGGCCCTGCCCCCGCGCCGCGCCCGTGATCAACGCGACCTTGCCCGCTACCCGTCCGCTCATGCGACCGACACCTTCTCCTTCGAATTCGCCTCGGCCCCGCCGAGCGGGAAATGACATGCGACGAACCGACCGGTCCGCACCTCCCGCATCTCGGGTTCTTCGTCGGCGCACCGGTCCTGCACGAACGGGCACCGGGTCCGGAACCGGCACCCGGTGGGCGGCGCCAACGGCGACGGCACGTCCCCTTCCAGAGCCGGCCCGGCGAACGCCTTCTCCGGGTCGGTCAACGGAACCGAATCGAGCAAGGCCCGAGTGTACGGGTGTGCCGGGTCGTCGTACACCTCGACGGAATCCCCGAATTCGCACACCTTCCCGAGGTACATCACCATTACGTTGTCGCTGACCGTGCGGACGACGCCGAGGTCGTGTGCGATGAACACGACGGTCAGATCGAACTCCGCCTTGAGTTCCTCGAGGAGATTCAGAATCTGCGCCTGCACGGACACATCGAGAGCGGAGACGGGTTCGTCGCAGATGAGCAGGCGCGGATTCAGCGCCAGCGCGCGGGCGATCGCCACGCGCTGTGCCTGCCCACCGGACAACTGCCGCGGAAGCATGCCGGCGAAACGGTCGCTTCCGAGCCCGACCTGGCCGAGCACCGACGCCGACGTCGCGGCCCGCTCGTCCTTCGGGACACCCGCGACCGCAAGCCCTTCCACGACGATGTCCCCGACGCTGCGCCGCGGGTTCAGCGACGCCACCGGGTCCTGGAAGATCATCTGCATGTCGCGCCGTAGCGCGCGCATCTGTTTCTCGCCGGCCTCCTCGATCCAGTCGTCACCGAACCGGATACGTCCGGACGTCAACCGGTCCAGGCGCAGGACGGCTCGCCCCGTCGTGGACTTCCCGCAGCCGGATTCGCCCACGATGCCGAGGGTTTCGCCCGGCAGAACGTCGAAGCTGATCTTCGAGACCGCCTGCACCGTCCCGGACCCGGTCGGGTATTCGACGACGAGATCCTGCACGCTCAGCAGCGCCTGCTCACCGCGCAGGTGCGCGGAACCACTACCGGCCATGTCAGCGACCTCCCGAAAGTGCCGGTGCCGCAAGGGCAACCGGGTTCAGACACGCAACCAGATGATCCGCTCCCACGGATTCGAGATCCGGGCCGGCGGTGTCGCACTCGTCGAGGCGGTGTGCGCACCGGGGAGCGAATCGGCATCCTCCCGGTGGCGCCGTGGGGTCGGGCAACGAACCGTCGATCAACTGCAGCGGTGCGTGCCGAGTGTGGTCGATGGTCGGGGTCGCTCCCAGCAACGCGTGTGTGTAGCGATGCCGGGGCGCCTCGAACACCTCCCGGGTCGATCCGACCTCCGCGAGGCGACCGGCGTACATCACCGAGACCCGGTCGGTGCGACCGGCCACCACCGCCAGGTCGTGGCTGATGAGCATCATCGACATGCCGCGTTCGCGTTGCACGCGGCGCAGCAGATCGAGGATCTGGCGCTGAATCGTCACGTCCAGGGCGGTGGTGGGTTCGTCCGCGATGAGCAAGTCCGGTTCGCATGCGAGCGCGATCGCGATCATCACGCGTTGCCGCATGCCGCCGGACATCTCGTGCGGATAGTTGCGCAGCCGCCGCTCGGGGTCGGGCACCCCGACCTCCTTCAGGAGGTCGAGGGCCCGGCCCCGAGCCTCGGAGCTGCTGACTCCCAGATGCTTGCGCATGCCTTCGGTGAGCTGGCGCTCGACCCGCACCACCGGATTGAGCGAGCGCCCCGGGTCCTGGAAGACCATCGCGATCTGTTTGCCCCAGACCTCACGCTGCTCCTTCTTGCCCAGCGCGAGCAGGTCGCGGCCGCGGAAGATCACTTCGCCGGACCGCGCGGACCGGGGCGGCATCAGACCCATGACGGCCTTGGCCATCACGGACTTGCCGGAACCGGACTCGCCGACGACGCCCAGTGCCCGGCCTTCATCCAGGTCCAGGGACACGCGGTCCACGGCCCGGACGGTCCCTCGTGGTGTGCCGATGTAGGCACGCAGATTCCTCACCTGGAGGAGCGGCTGAGTGGTCATGGCACTCCGGCCCTTTCGCTGTCGTCGGCTGGTCGTTCCTCGCTGCGGCGGTCAGTGCCTAGGCGATCCACAGTTCCTCGGGCAGCGGCGAACCGAGCGTGTACAGCACGACGCCGTGCAGCTTCTTCCCGGACACGATCGCCGGGACCGCGCGGTAGTACCAGATGCCCGGGGTCACCTCCGCGAGTCGCTGCTGCACGATCTCGTAGGCCGCGGTCCGCTCCTCGGCCGACTGCGCGGACCGTCCGGCGTCGAGCGCCTCGCTGAGCTGCTGGTCCTGGATGCCGGTGAAGTTGCCGGGCGACTGGGCATGGAACGCCATCCACAGCGCGTAGTCCGGGTCCTGGACCACGGCGGACGAGATGACCATGTCGAAATCGCGCGCCCCGGTCCGTGCGGTCGCTGCGGCGTAGTCGACGACCTCGACCTTCGCCTCGACGTTGTCGTACGCGCTGAGCTGCGCCTGCAGTGCCTCACCGAGTGTCTTCGACTCGGTGGTGGGGTAGGACATGAAGCTGAACGAGACGGGCTTGCCTTCGGCGGCGAGCTCGTCGAACAACCGCTGGGCCTCCTCGGGGTCGTGGCGGTCGAGAGCGACATCCGCGTAGTAGGGCGATCCCTCTTCGAACAGTGTCCGCGGGATCTCACCGGCGCCGTTGTAGACGGCGACGTTGATGGCGTCCAGGTCCACGGCAAGCGAGACGGCGCGGCGGGCACGCTCGTCGTCGAACGGTGCGCGCCGCACGTTCATGCCCATGAACTGCCCGCCGCCGGTCGGAACGACCTCGTACGAGTAGCCGGCGGCCTCGATCTTGTTCAGGCTCTCCCAGTTGGTCTCCGACGCGAGGTCGGCACCGCCGGTGGTCATGGTGTTGACGCGCTGGTTGGTGTCGGAGACGGTGCGGATCGTGATGCCGTCCAGGTACGGTTTCGGTGCGTCCCAGTATCCGGGGTTGCGCTGGAGTTCGATGGAGTCCTGGCGCTTCCAGTCGACGAGCGTGAACGGCCCTGCTCCGATGGGATTCTCGTCGAACGCCGCCTGGCCCTGCTGCAGCGCCGCGGGCGAGGCGATCCAGTTGAGGGCGCCCGCGACGATGGCCTGTGCGAAGTGCGGGTTCGGTGCGGTCATCGTGACCCGGAGTGTGGTGGGATCGACAACCTCGGACTGCGCGATCTGCACGGCCTGCCGGATCGTCGTGGAACCGAGAGTGGGGTCCTTGAGACGGTCCCAGTTGAACTTCACGGCGGCGGCGTCGAGCGGTGTGCCGTCGCTGAACTTCAGGTCCGGCCGCAGTTTCAGGGTGAAGGTCGAGCCCCCGTCGGTGCTGGAGAAGTCGGTGGCCATCTTGTATTCGATCTCGAACGTGTCGAGGTCGTTGATCATCAATGTTCCGTACAGCGCGTTGGCCAGCACCGGCTGGTGCGCCCACGTGTTCGACAACGCTGCCGGGTCGAGGGACCGCGGTTCGCCGGTCTGCAGGACACGGGCTACACCACCGGACACCGGTTCGCCGGCATCGGCGGATCCTCCGTCACCGCCTCCCGAGCCCGAGCCACAGGCGGCGAGGAACATCGCCGCCGTACACACGGCGGCGGCCAAGCGCGGAAATCGTTTGCGTCGAAGCATCGTCGACCTTTCCAGGATGGGGGCGATTGCGGACGATCAGTCCTGCAGCGTGCGGTCGTACTTGGTCCGCAGGTGGTCGCCGACCTGATTGAGAGCGAACACCGTGAAGAAGATGACGAGGGCGGGAACGAACACCAGGTGCGGATAGGTGGCGATGGCGTCCTTGCCGTCGCTGATCATTCCGCCCCAGCTGGGTTGCGGCGGAGGAATTCCCAGGCCGAGGAAGCTCAGGGAACCCTCGGCCACGATGAGCGCCGCCATGACGATCGGCAGGAACGCCGCCAGCGGAGCCAGAACGTTCGGGAGGATCTCGCGGAACACGATCCGGCCGTGGCCGGCGCCCATGTTCCTTGCGGCACGGACGAATTCACGCGACGACCACGCCATGGTGTTCGCCCGCGCGAGCCGGATGAACGACGGGACGACCATCACGGTGAGGCCGAGCAGCATCGTCGGGACACTGGGCGTCAGGATCGACGCCAGCGCGAGCAGCAGGATCAAGGGCGGGAAGGCGAGCATCGCGTCTGCGACGAGCGTGACGATCGAGTCGAGGCGGCCCCTGAAGTAGCCTGCGAGCAGGCCTGCCAGGGAACCGATTACGAATCCGATGAGCCCGGCGACCGCTCCTACCACCAGCGAGACACGGGCGCCGTAGACGATACGGGAGAGCATCGACCGGCCGAGAGTGTCGGTGCCGAGCAGCAGGTCGAGGGAGCCGAGCTGGGGCCCGGTGCGCGGGGTGCCCACGGGGGTGGCATAGGAGGCGAGAGGAAGGAGGTCGGCGAACACCGCGGCGGTGATCAGCACGACCAGCCACACGACCGACAGGTACACCAGGATCGGACGCTTCTTCTTGGGCGCCGGGACCACCGGCACCGTGTCCACCGCCGCATCGACCGCGTGTTTCGTGAGGACGGTGTTCTTCGTCGCGATCTCGGTCATGCGGTCGCCACCTTTCCGACCCGCGGGTCGATCACCTGATAGCCGAGGTCCACGAGGGTGTTGATGCACACGTAGACCACGGCGATGAAGACGACGATCCCCTGCACCATGATCACGTCACGGGACGTGATCGACGACGCGACGAGCTGCCCCAGACCCGGTAGCCCGAACAGGGTTTCGACGATGACGGTGCCGCCGATGAGCCGTCCGAGATTGATTCCCGCGAGCGTGATGAGGGAGAACGACGACGGGCGCAGCGCGTGCCGGAACATGACGTACCGCGCCGAGAGCCCCTTGGCGCGGGCCGCCGCGACGAAGTCCTCGCGCAGCGTGCCGAGCAGATCCGTGCGCAGGAGCCGGTGGAATGCCGCGATCTCGGTGAGCGCGATCGCGATCGCCGGGAGCAGGGCGGTGCGCAGGTTCTCCCCCAGCCCCTCACTGATCCGGGACCATCCCATCACCGGGAATATCTGCAGCTTGATGGCGAAGAAGTAGATCAGGATCGGGCCGGCGATGAAGGCCGGGACGGACAGGAACACCGCGGAGACCGCATTGATCGTACGGTCCAGCGCGCTGCCCGGACGCGACGCCGACGCGATGCCCATGCCGATCGCGACGATCAGCGCGATCGTCAGCCCCATGACGGCGAGCTGGAGGGTCACCGGCAGTCGCTCGGCGATCGCCTCGCTCACGGATTGTCCGGTGAGCGGGGAGGTTCCGAGGTCTCCTCGTACGGCGTTGCCCAGCCAGGTGAGGTACTGCGACCAGAACGGCGCGTCCAGGCCCAGTTCGGCATTCATGGCCGCGACGGCTTCCGGGGTCGCGTTCTCCCCCAGGATCACCTGGGCGACCGAGCCCGGGGCCAGGCCGAGCAGCGCAACCACCGCGATCGTCACCAACAGGATGACGAGGATGCTGCGACCGATTCGGTTCACGACAGTGAGAATCATCCAACTCGACTTTCATCGGGGGACGGATGTCGACGTCGACCGTGTGTACGAGCGAGCGTCTGTGTGCACGAACGAGCAAGAGCTACAAGAAATTACGATGTCCCGCTTCACATCGACGGATCGATTGTGACCTACGCAATATATGCGACGGTGGGGGTTGTGACAAGAACCTGACCCGCGAGTCTTGTTTTTTCGAATTATCCCGGCGTACACCGACTTCGGACACGCCGACGCCCGCGTCGCGTGGTGCGACGCGGGCGTCGGCGCTGCCTGCAGGCGTATGCGGTGGTAGGCAGTGGTGGACGAAACCAGGCGGACGGGACCGTCAGGAACCGGAGCCCTCGAGGATCGTCACCGCCGATACGGCAGTCGGTCCACCGATATTGTGTGCCAAGCCGATTCGTGCACCGTCGACCTGGTTGACGGCGTTGCCGCGCAACTGCTCGAACAGCTCGACACACTGGGCGACACCGGTGGCACCCGGCGGATGCCCCTTGGAGATCATGCCGCCGCTGGGATTCACCGGGAGGGTCCCACCGATGGCGGTGGCCCCGGATTCGATCAGCTTGTAGGCCTCGAACCGGTTCGCGAAGCCGAGATCCTCGTAGCTGATCAGTTCGATGCCGGTGAAGAAGTCGTGGACCTCCGCGACATCGACATCGGAGGGCGTCAGGCCGGCCATCCCGAACGCCTGCTTCGCAGCCCGGACGGTCGCCGGGAAGCTCGTCATGTCCTTCTTGTGCTGGTGCATCACCGAATCCAGGCCGATACCGACACCGCGGATCCACACCGGGTGATCGGTGTAGCGGTCCACGACGTCCTCGGCGGCGAGCACCAGCGCGGCGGCACCGTCGCTCTGCGGCGCGCAGTCGTAGACACCGAACGGCGTCACCACGGTCTGCGCGTTCAGCGCCTCCTCCACGGTGATCTCGAAGCGCCGGAACGCCTTCGGATTGTTCAGACCGTTCAGATGGTTCTTCACCGCGACCATGGCCATGTGCTCGCGGGTCGCCGGCGACTCGTGCAGGTAGCGTCGCACGTGCAGCGCGAAACCGGCCTGCGCGAGACCGAGCGGGTAGTCCCACGCCATGTCACGCGTGAGAGCTTCCCATTCCCAGATCATGTCCTTCGACGCGGTCTCGCGGACCTTGTCGGCGCCCATCACCAGCGCCACGTCGAACGCTCCGGAAGCGATCCCGAACAGGGCGTTCCGGATGGCGTCGTGCCCGGTGGCACAGGAGTTCTCGACGCGTGTCACCGGAATCTCCGGGAGACCGAGGGTGTCGGCGAGGATCCCGGCGGGGAACCCGTCGGTGGTCCCCATCGCACCGAACCACGCGGCCTGCAGGTCCGAGGTGCGGATGCCCTTGTCGACCGTCGCCGCACATTCGGCGTACGCCATCGGCAGCAACTCGCGGATGCCGAGGGAGAAATGTTCGGCGAAGGGCGTCATTCCCGCACCGACGATCGCGACTTTCCTCATGACGCCTCACTTTCGGGATGGAACGCGTAGCCGTAGTCCGGAACCCCGGACCGCACCGCGACGCGGCGCAGCACCATGCGGCCGCGATCGCCGATGTCGACGGTGCCCGGCTCCACACCGGTCACCTTGACCAGTGCCCGCACGTCGACGTCGTCGAGTTCGACGAGGACGAGCGAGTACGGGGTGTCCAGACCGGGGACCGGAACACGGACGGTGACCTCGGTGTAGACGCTCCCGGTTCGCGGCAAGGGAACGAACTCGTAACTGCTGCCCAGTGTTCCGTCCTCCCCCACCCGATATCTCGGTGGGAAGTCCAGGTCGTCGGAGCCGGGATGGCGGCCCGCTTCCCAGCGGACCTTGGCTTCGAACGCCCGCTCGTATGCCGCGAGCGAGATCGGGATGTCCGGGCCGGGCACGTGAACCGGCGCGGTGCGCTCCCGCGCCGGCGGTTCGTGACGACGGATCTCGGTGACGCCGTCGGCGACGGTGATCGCCGACAGGCTCGCCTGTTCCACTCCCACCAGTGGACCCTTCGTCTCCGATTCGGCCATCGCCACGAGCGCGAACAACGGCGAACTCGCGCCCGTGGTGGGAAGTTCCACCGGCGGGGCGGCGCACAGGTCCGCCGCGTATCGGGGTTCGACGCCGGCGACGGTCACCGGGTCGTCGACCCACGACGAGGCAAGGGACGCAAGGAAACCACGCTGTTTGACCAGGCGCGGATCCCCGTAGTCGTGCACCATTCCGTTCTCGGTGCGGGTGCGGACCGGGAGGCTGCGGGAGACGCGCGCCGCGGTGCGCACCTGCAGGCCCTGGTCCGCGGTGAGCGCCGCCGCCGCCCCGGCGGGGGCAAGGTCCACACCGATCACCAGGGTCCGCGGTCGCGCGGAACCGAGCGCATCGAGTGTTGCCGGTGCACCGCCGAGGCGTTCGGTGACCTCGATCTCCGGATCGAGTCCGAGTCCCGCGAGCAGCACTGCGGCGTTGCTGCTCTCGAGCAGTGGCAGGTCCCGGCTGACCAGGACCACGTACTGAACCGAACCCGTCTCGGCCACGGCGGCGCGGCCCGCTTCGACAGCGAGTGTGATCGCGTCCTCGTCGTCACCGGGCACGCGGGCCCCGGGTGATCCCCAGCACGGCAGGTAGGTACCTATCGAAGCGATGTATGGCATGAGATTCTCCGGTGTTCTCTCGCGGTCGCAGTCCTAGGTGACTGCGCCCGCCGTCTTCAGCGCGATGATGCGATCCCAGTCGAGACCGAGTTCGAGCAGCACCTCCTCGGTCTGCGCAGCGAATTCGGGTGCGGGACCGGTCTCCGGTGCGGTGACGTCGAACTGGACCGGGTTGGCGACCAGCTCGAGTTCGCCTGCCTTGACGATGTATTCGTTCGCGCGGATCTGCGCGTCGTCGGAGACCTGGAGCGAGTCCTGCACCGGCGCCCACGGGCCGGCGAGAGTCGCGAACCGTTCGGTCCACTCGGCGAGGGTCCGCTTCCCGATGGCCTCGCGCAGAATCGCCACCGCTTCTTCGGTATTGGCGGCAATCTGCTGGGCATCGGCGAACCGCGGATCGTCGATGAGGTCGGGCCGGTCGATGTGACGGCACACATCCGCCCAGAACTTGCCGGGCTGGAGCATCACGAACGACAGGTAGCGGTTGTCCGACGTCGCGTACAGGCCCGACAGCGGATTCGTCGGTGCGCCATGGGCTCCCGGCACGGGGGCGACCATGTGCTCGTCGAGATGCAGCGACAGTGCGACGCCGTGCCCCATCGCCCAGAGGCCGCTGCCGAGCAGCGACACGTCCACCACCGACGTCTCCCCGGTGCGTTCGCGCTTGAAGAGCGCGGCCGCGATGCCGCCGGCGAGGTTGGTGCCGGAGATGGTGTCGCCGAACGCCGGTCCGGGCGGAGCGATCATGCCCTCGACGCCGGGCGGGGTGATGGTCGCGGCGATGCCGCCGCGCGCCCAGAACGCGGTCATGTCGTAACCGCCGCGGTCGGATTCGACGCCGCGCGGGCCGAGTGCACTGCCGCGCGCGTAGACGATCGACGGGTTGACGGCGCGGATGTCGTCCACGTCGATCCCGAACTTGGTGCGGGCCTGCGGCAGGAAGCTGGTCAGGAACACGTCCGAGCGGCGGGCCAGCTCGAGCAGGACCTCCCGGCCCTCCTCGCTTCCCATGTCGAGACCGATGCTGCGCTTGCCACGGTTGGCGTGTTCGACGTTCGGGTTCGGATCGCCCTCGACCCGCATCCGGCCGACCTGCCGCAGTCCGCGTTGCGGGTCGCCGGTGACCGAATGCTCGACCTTGACGACGTCGGCGCCCCACTCGGCGAGCACGGCGCCCGCCGACGGGACGAAGCCGTACATCGCGACCTCGAGGACGCGGATCCCTTCGAGGGGCTTCACTTGACGACCGCCGCGAAGGACTTGATCTGCTGGAACTCGTGCAGACCGGCGACGCCCATCTCGCGGCCGATGCCGGACTGCTTGTATCCGCCGAACGGCACCTCGGGCGTGAAGTAGTTGCCGCCGTTGATGCTGAACGTGCCGGTGCGGATCCGGCGGCCGATCGCCGTGGCGCGCTCGTCGTCGGCGCTGAGCACACCGCCGGACAGGCCGTAGATCGAGTTGTTGGCGATGCGCACGGCATCGTCGTCGTCGTCGAACGGGATGACGGCGAGGACCGGGCCGAAGACCTCTTCCTGCGCGATCTCGCTGTCCGGGTCGACGTTCGCGAGCAGCGTCGGCTTGTAGAAGAAGCCGGGGTCGACCTTCTCGCCGCCGGTGACGAGGGTCGCGCCCGCCTCGACGGCCCGCTTGACCATGCCGTCGATCTTCTCGCGCGACTTCTCGTTGATGACCGGGCCCATGTAGATCTTCGGGTCGGACGGATCACCGAACGGGACGTTGCTCATCATCGCGCCGACCGCGGCGACGATCTCGTCGTGCTTCTCCCGGGGCACGAGCAGGCGCGTGGTGAGGGCGCAGCCCTGGCCGGCGTGCGAGCAGATGCTGAACGCCGCGAACTGTGCGGCGGTCGGGATGTCGGCGTCGTCGAGCACGATGAGCGCGGACTTGCCGCCGAGCTCGAGGAAGACGCGCTTGAGGGACTCGGAGGCCGCGGCCATGATCTTGCGGCCGACGACGGTGGAGCCGGTGAAGGTGACGACGTCGACGTCGGGGTGGGTCGTCATGATCTCGCCGGTCGACACCTGGGTGGAGGAGAGAATGTTGACGACGCCGGCGGGGATGTCGGTGTGGTTGGCGATAATCTCGCCGAGCGCCTGCGTGACGAGCGGGGTGTCGGGCGCGCCCTTGAGGACGATCGTGCAGCCGGCGGCGAGCGACGGTGCGAGTTTCGCGAGCGCGAGCTGCGTCGGGTAGTTGTAGGCGACGATCGCGGCGACGACGCCCGCGGCCTCGCGCTCGATCCAGCGGCGGTGCTTCTGCCCGCGGATCTCGACCTCGCCGAGGTCCTCGGTCAGCGGGTACTTGCGGAGGAGGTCCGCGTAGTAGCGGACGATGTTGATCGGGGCGTCGAGCTGGTTGCCGTAGGTGAGAAGGCGCGGTGCGCCGACCTCGGCGATGGTGAGTTCGCGCAGTTCTTCGGCGTTGTCGAGCAGTGCCTGGTGGAGCTGGTCGAGGCACTTGATGCGGAATTCGACGTCGGTGGACCACGTCGTGGTGTCGAAAGCGCGGCGCGCGGCCTCGATGGCGGTTTCCGCCTCGGCGACACCGGCATCCGGGGCGTAGCCGACGAGCTCACCCGTCGCGGGGTTGAACGACGGGAAGGTCTGCTCGGTCGTGACGAGCTGCCCGTCGATGAGCAGGCGCTTGTGCACCTCGGTCCCGGCCTCGGCCTGCACGGTCTCCTGCGTTGACATCCGGTTCTCCTCACTGTGTGGAAATACGATTCTCACTATCGAGAATTCAGTCCCCGTATTGGTGTGAATGTAGCAATCAGAGCCTGGTTCGCATACCCCGAATCGAAGCCTGAATTGTCCCGACCAGCGGCTGATCCGGCCTTGCGGGCAACTCGACGCGGAGAGTATGGTTCTCGAAAACTGGAAGGGAGCTTCTTGTGATCAAGACTACAGCAATCACCCCGGCACTGGGAGTAGAGGTCAGCGGAGATGTCGACCTCGAGAACCCCGAGGTGATCGGCAAGCTGACCGAGGCGCTGAAGTGGCGCGGCGTGCTGCTGTTCCGCGGCCTGAACCTCGACGACGAAGGTCAACTCGCCTTCAGCCGCAAGCTCGGGCAGCTCGTCCAGCCGGTCCCCGGCCAGGAGATCTTCACCGTCTCGCTCGACCCGGCGAAGTCGCCGTCGGCCGAATACCTCAAGGGCACCTTCAGCTGGCACATCGACGACACCACCAACGACATCCCGGCCAAGGCCACGGTGCTCAGCTGCCGCCATGTCGCCGCCGTCGGCGGTGGCACCGAGTTCGCGAACACCTACGCCGCCTACGAGAACCTCTCCGAGGCGGAACGCAAGCGCTACGACGGCCTGCGCGTCGTCCACAGCTTCGAGGCCGCGCAGCGCAAGGTCTACCCGGACCCGACCGAGGACCAGGTCGCGCGCTGGCGTCAGCTCCCGACGCACGAGTCCTCGCTCGTGTGGGAACGACGCGACGGCCGTCGCTCGCTGGTCATCGGCGCCACCGCCGACCACATCGTCGGCATGGAGCCCGACGAGAGCCGCGCGCTCATCGACGAACTGCAGGACTGGGCCACGCAGGAGCGCTTCTGCTACGCCCACGACTGGGAAATCGGCGACCTGGTCGTGTGGGACAACACCGGCATGCTGCACCGGGCACTGCCCTACGACCCGTCGTCCGAGCGCCTCATGCGCCGCGTGACCATCGTCGGGGACGAGGCGTGGCAGTGACAGCAGGAACAGCAGCTTCCACCGCCCGGACCGCCGTCGTCACCGGGGGCGGTTCGGGAATCGGCGCGGCCATCGCCGAGCGCTTGCGCAACGACGGCCACCGGGTCGCGATCCTGGACATCAATCCGTCCGACGCCAAGTTCTCCTATGTCGCGGACGTGTCCGATCGCGCCTCGGTCGACGCCGCGCTCGAGGAGGTCCGAAAGGAACTCGGCCCGATCACGATTCTGGTGAATGCGGCGGGCCGGGAACTGTACAAGCGCTTCCACAACATCGACATCGAGACCTGGAACCAGATCATCGCGGTCAACTTGAACGGTGTCTTCCACTGCGTCCAGGCGGTGCTCCCCGACATGCGCGAGGCGCAGTGGGGCCGCATCGTGAACATCTCGTCGTCGAGTGCGCAGTCCGGGCAGCAGTTCATGACCGCCTACGTCTCGTCCAAGTCCGGTGTCAACGGGCTCACCAAGTCGCTCGCCCTCGAATACGGCCCCGACGGAATCACCGTCAACGCCGTCCCGCCCGGATTCGTCGATACCCCGATGCTGCGCAACTCCGAAAGCAAGGGCCTGCTCGGCGGAACCATCGAAGAACACATCCAGCGGACCCCGGTACGCCGGGTGGGCCGCCCGGAGGACATCGCCGCGGCATGCGCATTCCTCGTTTCGGAGGAAGCCGGCTACATCACCGGCCAGATCCTCGGCGTCAACGGCGGACGCAACACCTGACCCGACCGTCCGCGAATCTCCCGACAGCGAAAGTTAGCGAAAGGAAACAACAGTGGGGCGTGTAGAAGGCAAGGTCGCGTTCGTCACCGGTGCCGCTCGCGGGCAGGGCCGCAGCCACGCGGTCCGTCTGGCCGAGGAAGGCGCGGACATCATCGCGATCGACCTGTGCGAGGACATCCCGTCCATCGGATACCCGATGGCCACCCCCGAGGACCTCGAGGAGACGGTGCGCCTCGTCGAGAAGCAGGGCCGCCGCATCGTCGCGGTCAAGGCCGACGTGCGTGTGGCCTCGGAGGTGCGCGCCGCTCTCGAGCAGGGTCTCGCCGAGTTCGGCAAGCTGGATGTCGTTGTCGCACAGGCCGGTGTCGCCGGAATGAAGGGCGAACCACAAACTCAGGCGTGGTCCGATGTGGTCAATACCAATCTCGTCGGCACGATCAACGCAGTGCAGGAAGCGTTGCCGCACCTGACCGCCGGCGCATCGATCATCGCGACGGGCTCGACCGCGGCCCTGATGGACGTCGCCAAGGTCGACCAGCCGGGCAAGGACCTCGGTGGTGTCGCGTACGTGTACTCGAAGCGTGCGTTGTCGCAGTTCATCCACGAACTCGCAACGCATCTGGCGCCCCGCAGCATTCGCGCCAACGTGCTGCACCCGACCAACTGCAACACCGACATGCTGCAGAGCGAGCCGATGTACCGCTCCTTCCGCCCCGACCTCGAACACCCCACCCGCCAGGACGCGGAGCCGGCATTCGGTGTGCAGCAGGCCATGCCGATTCCGTACATCGAGCCCCAGGACTCCAGCAACATGGTGCTTTTCCTGGCTTCCGACGAATCACGGTACGTCACCGGCATGCAGATGCGCGTCGACGGAGGCGGCTACCTGAAGTGGTACGACTACCACATCTGATCCCGAATCCCGTCGCTGCTACCGTCCCCGGAGGATTCCGGCGAAAGGGATCCGAACCACCCCGGCTACAACGGAAGTCTGGAGGAGAATTTTGAAGGTCCGCGTCGATCCCGACAAGTGCCAGGGCCACACGCTCTGCGCCATGGCCGCACCGGACGTCTTCGAGCTCAGTGAGATCGACGGTCACGCGTCGGTCGCGAACGAAGAGGTGCCCGCCGACCAGGAGGAAGCGGTGAAGGAGGCCGCCCGCTCGTGCCCCGAGCAGGCGATCACCATTTTCTGATCTGCCGTTTCGAACAGCCCCCCAAAGCTCGACGTGCAAGAGAGGACAACGCCGTGAGCGTTGACGACGTCGTCACCGACGACAGCCGCAAGGCGAACAGATTCGATTTCGACCGCCACGCCGCCGACTACCGAGACAACTTCCTGCCGATCACGCAGGAGATGCACGCCAAGTGTCCGATGGCGTGGTCCGAGACCCACGGTGGCCACTGGGTGGCCGCCGGCAGCAAGGAGGTGTTCGCGCTCGCCCGCTCGGCAGACGTGTCCACCGACCATGACATCCACGGAAAACGCCGTGGCTACAAGGGAATCGCGATCCCGACGATGGAACGTGCGTCGGGCGTGCGCGGCGGCATCCTGGAGATGGACGACCCCGAGCACCACGAGTTCCGCGCCCTGCTCAACCCCTACCTGTCCCCCGCTGCGGTCAAGCGGTGGACGCCGTTCATCGACGAGATCGTGCGGGCCAGCATCGACGAGAAGATCGAGACCGGCCGCATCGACTTCGTCGACGACCTGGCGAACATCGTGCCCGCCGTGCTCACCCTGGCGATGATGGGCATCCCCATCGCCAAGTGGACCATCTACAACGAACCGGTCCACGCCGCGGTCTACACGCCGCCGGACTCGCCGGACATCCCGCGCATCGCCGAGATGCACCGGACGATGGGCATCGACCTGCTCACCAACCTGTTCGAGATCCGGGAGAATCCCCGTCCCGGCCTGATCAACGCGCTCGCCCAGGCCACCGTGCTCGGCGAGAAGCCCGACGACATGGAGTTGCTCGGCATCCTGAGCCTGCTCATCGGCGGCGGCTTCGACACCACGACGGCGCTGACCGCCCACTCGCTCGAATGGCTCGCGCACAATCCCGACAAGCGCACGATCCTCAGCGAACAGCGTGACACGCTGCTCGATTCGGCGACCGAAGAGTTCCTGCGGTACTTCACACCCGCACCGGGTGACGGCCGCACGTTCTCGGCGGACTGCTCGTTCGACGGCACCGAATTCAAGGAAGGCGAGCGCCTCTGGCTGTCCTGGGCGATGGCCAACCGCGACCCGGAACTGTTCGACGATCCGAACGAGGTCGACCTGGAGCGTCGCGGAAACCGGCACTTCAGCTTCGGACTCGGCATCCACCGGTGCATCGGTTCGAACATGGCCCGCCAGGTGTTCAAGCGCATGCTCGTCGCCGTGCTCGACCGCATACCGGACTACAAGTGCGATCCGGCGGAAGCAGTGCACTACGACTCGATCGGCGTCATCCAGGGCATGCGGCATCTGCCGGCCACGTTCACGCCCGGACCGCGCCTCGGCGCGGGTCTCGACGAGACGCTCGAGAAGCTCCAGAAGATCTGCGACGAGCAGCGTCTCGCGGAGCCCATCACGGTGAAGAGGTCGGAGGCACAGATCGGTGACTGATTCAGCGGTGGTCGACCCCGAGGACACGGAGAAGGGCAAGGCGCCGAAATCGGGTCGTCCCCTTCCCCAGGTGACCGAGCAGAACCGGTTCTTCTGGACCGCCGGTGCGGACGGGATCCTGCGCATCCAGGAATGCGAATCCTGTTCTGCGCTGATCCATCCGCCGCAACCGGTGTGCCGGTACTGCCGCGGTCACCGGATGGGCGTGCGCGAAGTGTCGGGCACTGCCACGCTCGCCGGCTTCACGGTCAACCACCGATTCGGTCTCCCCGGCCTGCCGCCGCCCTATGTGGTAGCGCAGGTCGCGATCGACGAGGATCCCCGGGTGCGGTTGACGACCAACATCGTCGACTGCGATCCGGAGACCCTCGAACTCGGCCAGCGGATGGAGGTCGTCTTCCAGCAGGACGACGACGTCTGGCTGCCGCTGTTCCGTCCGGCAGCCGAGCAGGTCGCGCCTGCTCGGCTGCCGGCCGACGGGATCGAACCCGAGGACTTCCGGAAGCACGTGCGGCCCATGGCTTCTCGTGAGAAGTTCGAGGACCGGGTGGCGCTCACCGGAGTCGGGATGTCCGAGATCGGGCGCCGGCTCATGCGCTCCCCACTGGGCCTGACGATCGAGGCGTGCGAACGCGCCGTCGCCGACGCCGGTCTCACGCTCGACGACATCGACGGGATCGCCAGCTACCCCGGTGCCGGCCAGGTCGGCGGCTTCGGCGAGGGCGGTGTCCTGACCGTCGAGGCCGCACTCGGGCTCAACCCGACCTGGCACAACGGCGGCATCGAAACCTTCGGCCCCGGTGGCTCGGTCATCGCCGCGATGATCGCGGTCTCCAGCGGACTCGCGCGGCACGTGCTGTGCTACCGCACCCTGTGGGAAGCGACCCACGGAGAACTGATGAAGCGCGGCGAGATCCGCCCGTCGGGCGGACGCACCACGAGCTGGATGATGCCGTTCGGTGGTATCTCCGCCGCGCACACCCTCGCCCAGAATGCCCAGCGTCATTTCCATCGCTACGGCACCACCCGCGAGACCCTCGGCTGGATCGCGCTCAACCAGCGCGCCAACGCCGCGCTGAATCCGACGGCGATCTACCGCGATCCGCTGACGATGGACGACTACCTGAACGCGCGGGCAATCACGACCCCGTTCGGCCTGTACGACTGCGACGTTCCGTGCGACGGTTCGGTCGCGGTGATCGTCTCGGCGGTCGACGCGGCCCGCGATCTGGCCAAGCCACCCGTGCTCGTCGAGGCGGTGGGTACCCAGATCATCGAGCGGATCGAATGGGACCAGAGCACCCTCACCCACGAACCGCAGGTGCTCGGCCCCGCCGCCCACCTGTGGTCGCGCACCGACCTGCGGCCCGAGGACGTCGACGTCGCCGAACTCTACGACGGATTCACGTTCAACTGCCTGTCGTGGATCGAGGCCCTCGGCTTCTGCGGTATCGGCGAGGCCAAGGACTTCCTCGACGGCGGCCACAACATCGCCCGCGACGGCGTGTTGCCGCTCAACACCCACGGCGGTCAGCTCTCGCACGGCCGCACCCACGGCATGGGACTGATCCACGAGGCCGTCGTGCAGTTGCGCGGTGAAGCCGGAGACCGGCAGGTGGCCGGCGCCCGCGTCGCGGTCGCCGCGACCGGTGGCCTGTCCCCCGGCGGTGCCATGCTCCTGCGGGCCGACTCGTGACGACGATCGAATCCGCACCCGCCGCCCGCGTCGCCGAGATCGACGGTGTTCCGATGTCGGGGCTGCTCGCGGTCGCCGAGCAGCCGCGCGCCGTTGTCGTCGCGCTGCACGGCGGCGCAACGGACTCCGCGTACTTCGACTGCCCGGGCCATCCCGAACTGTCCCTGCTGCGAACCGGTCCCGCGCGCGGATTCACCGTCCTCGCGCTCGACCGTCCCGGGTACGGCGCCTCCCGCCCGCACGTGGACGAATTCACCCGGCCCGAGCGGCGGGTCGACGCCGCCCTCGCCGCGATCGACGCGCACCTGGACTCGCTCGATCTCGGTGCCGGGATCTTCCTGTGGGGCCATTCGCTCGGATGCGAACTCACGATGCGCCTGGCCGTCGAGCCACGCGAACGGTGGCGTCGCGGGGCTTGCCGCGACAGGGACCTGCTCGGGATCGCGCTGGCCGGCACCGGCCGCGAGCATCACGCCGACGCCTGCGGAATCCTCGGCACGGAAGCGCAATACGCCGACCCCAAGGGCGTCTACGGGCTGCTCTGGGCGCATCCTGAGATCTATCCGCCGGAACTGGTCGGCGGCGCGCCGATCGCCTCACGCACCCCCTCCTACGAGGCGACGGTGACCGCGTCGTGGCCGCACACCGAATTCCCGCAGCTCGCCGCACGAGTCGAGGTCCCGGTGCACTTCACCGCCGCCGAACACGAGAGGGTGTGGCGCGGCGACCCGGAGGCCCTCGACGACATCGCGGCGATCTTCACCGCCGCGCCCCGCGTCGAGCTGCACACGCAACCGGACGCCGGGCACAATCTCGCCCTCGGCTACGCGGCCGCGTCGTACCACGCGACCGTGCTGTCGTTCGTGCAGGAATGCATCGACAATCGTTCGGCTGACCGAATATCCGATACCACAAAATGATTCGACGGAGCCGCACAGCGGCAAGGAGGTGAAGCGATGGACCCCACCGATGTTGCGCTACTCCTGGTGCGTCTGGTGCTCGGTGCGACGATGATCGCGCACGGCGTCAACCACTGGGTGGGCGGCGGCCGTATCGCCGGTACCGCACGCTGGTTCAGCGGACTGGGCCTGCGCAACGGCACGTTGCAGGCATGGATCAGCGTCGTCGTGGAGATCGGCGCCGGCGTGCTCGTGATTCTCGGCCTGCTCACTCCCCTCGCATGTGCCGCGGTCATCTCGATCATGCTCGTCGCCGGCCTGCTCGCGCACCGCCCCAACGGCTTCTTCGTGTTCAAGGAAGGCTACGAATACGTCCTCGTGCTCGGCGTGGTCGCACTGGCGCTGGCCATGATCGGACCCGGCGAGATCTCGATCGATTCGGCCACCGACATCGCGATCGTCGGCTGGTCCGGCGGCGCGATCGCGCTCGGCGTCGGCGTCGTCGCGACCGCCGGTCTGCTCGCCAGGTTCTGGCGGCCGCAGAAGCAGGAAGCCGCGGCATGACGATCGCACCACTCGGAGTCGTACTGATCGGATCGGAGGAGCACTGATGCGTGTCGGTTTCATCGGGCTCGGCAGCCAGGGCGGACCCATGGCGCGCCGGATCGTCGAGTCGGGATACGAGCTGACCCTGTGGGCGCGGCGACCCGAGTCGCTCGAGCCGTACGCGGACACCGCGGCGAAGACCGCACAGACGCCCGCCGAACTCGCCGCCGCGAGCGACCTCGTCTGCATCTGCGTCGTCGCCGACGACGACGTGCGACAGGTCGTCACCGGCGAGAACGGCGTGCTGTCGGGCCTGCAGCCCGGCGGAATCATCGCGATCCACAGCACCGTCCATCCCGACACGGTTCGGGAACTCGCCGAGCAGGCGCGCGAGGCCGGGGTCGCGGTCGTCGATGCCCCGGTCAGCGGCGGCGGCATGGGAGCCGCTGCGGGCACCCTGCTGGTCATGGTCGGGGGCGACACCGAGATCGTCGAGAAGATCCGGCCGGTCTTCGAGACCTATGCGAATCCCGTGGTCCACCTGGGCGACGTCGGAGCCGGGCAGGTTGCCAAACTCCTCAACAATCTGCTGTTCACCGCGAATCTCGCAACCTCCGTGACCACGCTGCAACTCGGTGAGTCGCTCGGTGTCGATCCCGCGAAGCTCGGCGAGGTCATCACGCACGGATCGGCGAACAGCTTCGCGCTCGGCCGGGTCGTGGCGGGCGGCGGCACACTCGACAGCATCGCGAAGCATGCCGGTCCCCTGCTGCGCAAGGACGTCGGACACGTGGCGGGTCTCGCGGACGCGGCGGGCGCGACGCCCGGCGTGGTGCTCACCGCGGCCGACTCCACCCTCGCCCTGATGGAGCACCCGCGGTGACCCGGGTCGGATTCATCGGGGCCGGCCGCATGGGCCTGCCCATGGTGCGCAAGCTTGCCGAGGCCGGACACGAGGTCCGCGCGCTGGGCCGATCGTCGGAAACCCGTGCCGCCCTGACGGGTGCGGGCGTCACCGCGGTGACGGAGGCGTCCGAGACCGGCGTCGGCGCCGAGCTCGTCCTCGTCTGCGTGTTCACCGACGACCAGGTCCGCGAGGTGTGCCTGAAGAGCGCCCTTCTCGAGAAGATGCCGCGCGGCTCCGTGCTGGCGATCCACACGACCATCAGCCCCCGGACGATCGAACAGATCCGGGACGACGCGGCGGGCCACGGCATCGACGTGATCGACGCTGCGGTCAGCGGCGGGCCGCACGACATCGCGGCCGGAAGTCTCACGCTGTTCCTCGGAGGCGGCGCCGACGCCGTCGAGCGCGCCACACCCGTGCTGCGCAGCTACGGCGATCCGGTGCTCCACGTCGGGAAGGCCGGAAACGGGCAACGCGTCAAGCTGGTCAACAACGCGTTGTTCGCGGCCCAGATCGGTCTGATCTCCGAGGCCGTGGCCCTCGGTGCGCAACTCGGCGTCGAGGAATCGGCTCTGCTCCAGGCGCTTCCGCACGGCAGCTCTGCCAGCAAGGTGATGGGTAACATCGCCGCCCGCGGATCCGTCGCCGGATTCACCAGCGCGGTAAAGGAATTCCTCACCAAGGACGTCGCCGTGGTGCGGGATACCGTCGCCGAACTCGGGGGCGATCTCGGAGCGCTCGACGTCGCCATCGACGCCGGCTGAGGGGGCCTTCGCCCCGGTGTGCCTTTGTGGCGGCCCTGACCGCCACAAAGGCACACCGGGGCGTCAGCCCACTTCGGTCCAATACTGTTCGCGCAGCAGTCTCTTGTGCAGTTTGCCGCTCGGGTCGCGGGGCAGTGAATCGACGAAGTCGACCCTGCGGGGGCACTTGTAGGACGCCAGTTCCGATCGGCAGTAGGCGATGAGTTCCGCCTCGAGGTCCGCCGAGGCGCAGGCACGTTCCACGAGCTGGACGACCGCCCGGACCGACTCCCCCATCTCGTCGTCGGGCACACCGATGACAGCGACGTCCGCGACGGCGGGATGCCCGGACAGGACGTTCTCCGCCTCCTGTGGGTAGATGTTGACGCCGCCCGAGATGATCATGAACGCCAGCCGGTCGGTCAGGTACAGGTAGCCGTCCTCGTCGAGATAGCCCATGTCGCCGAGGGTTCTCCAGCCCTTGGCGTTCGCGGCCGCGGCCGTCTTGGCCGGGTCGTTGTGGTACTCGAAGGGGCGACCACCCGCGAAGTACACGACGCCGACCTTCCCCCGGGGCACTTCCTCGCCGTCCTCTCCGACGATGTGGCATTCCTGCATCGGACGGCCGACCGAACCGGGATGCGCCAGCCACTCCTGCGGCGTGATGGAGGCGGTGCCGATGTCCTCGGTGCCGGAATAGTATTCGTGGATGATCGGGCCCCACCAGCTCATCATCTCCCGTTTCACCGGGACCGGGCACGGCGCGGCACCGTGGATGACCTCGCGCAGACTCGACAGATCGTAGCGTCGCCGCACCTCCTCCGGCAGACGCAACATACGCACGAACATCGTCGGCACGAACTGGGCGTCGGTCACGCCGTGCCGCTCGATCAACTGCAGGCACAGCTTGGCATCGAAGGATTCCATGACCACGACCGTGGCGCCGAGTCGCTGCCACGACATCGAGAACACCAGCGGGGAACCGTGATACAGGGGTGCCGGCGACAGGTAGACGGCGTCGTCGAGCGCGCCGCGCATCTCCAGGCCCTTCGCAATGAGCACCGGAGGCGCGGCGGGATCCCCGAACGGCACGGCGACGAGCGGCTTACGAACACCCTTGGGCCGTCCGGTGGTTCCGGACGAGTACAGCATCTCGCGGCCCTCGCGGGCCTGATCCTCCGGCATCGGTTCGCTCGCGGCCAGCACGTCGTCGTACCGTTCGAATCCGTCGACATCACCGGACGCACTGATGCGCACGGTGATTCGGGACAGATCGAGACCTGCGACGACGTCGGCCATCGCCGCACTCGTCACGAGCGCGACGGCGCCGCAGTCGTCGAGGATGTACTGCACCTCCGCCGACCGCAGATGCTTGTTGATCGCGGTGTAGTACAGACCCGATCGCTGCGCCGCCCACGTCACCTCGAGGTACGCGCGGTTGTTCTCCATGAGAATCGCGATCTGGTCGCCCTCGCCGATACCCCGGTCTCTCAGCGCCTGCGCCAGGCGCGCGGACCGGTCGTCGAGCTGCGCGTAGGTCACCACCTCACCGCCGGCGCCCATGATGATCGCCGGTTTGTCCGGCGTGCGCCGGGCGTGTTCGGCGGGAGTGGTCAGAACGGCGGGCAGCGCCACGGAATCCTCACTCTCTCGGGATCTTCGGGTCACCTACGAGGTTCTACGGACTCTCGAGTCCGTAGGCCTCTTCCAGATAGCGCACGATCTCGGTCTGATCGGCGCCGGGTTCGAGGGCGTCGGTCGCGTCGTTCCAGATCCGGCCGAGTTCCTCACCGAGACCGATCTTCACGCCCTGTTCGCGCGCGAGATCCAGTGCGATGCCCACGTCCTTGCGCATGAGTTCCGCGGTGAACCCCGACGCGAACGAGCGTGACAGCACGAACTTCTCGTACTTGGTCTCGGTCGTGTTGTTCCGTCCACTGCCGGCGTTGATCACCGCGAGCAGCGTCGCCGGGTCGATCCCGAACTTGGCTCCCACCAGCATGGTTTCGGCGGCGGCGACGAGACCGGACGCAGACAGCAGATTGTTGAGGGACTTGGCGGCGTGCCCGGAGCCGGCCGGGCCCACGACGATCACCTCGCGGGCGGTGGCCTCGAGCAGCGGACGCACCCGTTCCACGGCCTCGGTGTCGCCGCCGACCATCACCGCGAGGTCGGCTTGTTTCGCTCGCGCGACACCACCGCTGACCGGGGCGTCGACGATCGCGATGCCCTTCTCGGCGGCTCGTTCGGCCAGGGCCTGGGTGCGGGCCGGCACGCTCGAGCCCATGTCCACGACGATCGACCCGGGACGCAGGTGGCCGAGCAACCCGTCGGGTCCCAGGAGCACTGAGTCGACGATGTCGCTGGTGGGCAGGCTGAGCACCACGACGTCGCAGTCCGCGAGGTCGGCGAGGGCGTTCGCCCGCACGGACGACGGGTTCTCGGCGACGAACCGGTCCAGAGCTTCCGGGTTCGCGTCGAACACCCGCAGTCCCGGCACCGCGTTCGAGAAATTCTGCGCGATAGGCGAACCCATAGCGCCGAGTCCGACGATTCCGGCCCTGGTGGGCGCAGCGGCGGCGCTCATGCGTCGTCCTCCCCACCGAGGGGGCCGAGTTCGGCGGTCAGCGTGTCCTGGACGACGCGCATCGCCGCGACACCGGCGGGGCATCCGACGTATGCGGTCGCGTGGACGACGGCTTCGGTGATCTCCTCGCGGGTCAGCCCGTTACCGAGCCCGGCCCGCACGTGCACCGCTAGTTCGGTGTGCTGGCTCAGCGCGATGAGGATGCCGAGGTTGAGCAGGGACCGGCTGCGACGGTCGAGACCCGGTCGCGTCCACACCGATCCCCACACGGATTCGGTGACGTAGTGCTGCAACGCTTCACCGTCGGTGCCGATGCTCCGCGCGAGTGCCGCGTCGACATAGGCGTCGCCGAGCACTTCCCTGCGGACGGCCAGTCCCGCGTCGAAGAGCGCCGTGTGCGCGTCCTCGACCGTCGATGCCGTGAGTTCGTCTGCCATTTCGGATGTTCCCTTCACGCCGACGGTCCGGCGGAATCGAGCTTGATGGTCACGCATTTGACCTGGCTGTAGTGGTGCAGCGCCTCGACGCCCTTCTCGCGGCCGTATCCGCTGTGCTTCCAGCCGCCGAACGGGGTTTGCACCGATCCGGTGGACCACGTGTTCACGAATACCTGACCGGCACACAATTGCTCGCCGACGGTGACGGCGCGACTCACGTCGCGGGTCCACAGTCCCGCGACGAGTCCGTACTCCGAGTCGTTCGCGATCGCGATCGCCTCGTCGTCGGTGTCGAACGGGATGGCGACGAGGACCGGGCCGAAAATCTCCTCGCGGGCGATGCGCGCCTGGTTGGAGACCCCGGTGTAAACGGTGGGTTCGACGTAGAAGCCGCCGGTCTCGGCGGCGAGTGCCGCGACCGCACCGCCCGTGACCGCCCGGGCGCCTTCCGATTCGGCGATCTTGAAATATTCCTGGACGCGCTCGAACTGGGCGCGCGTGATGAGCGGTCCCATGTCCTCGCCGATCCTGATCGCGGAGGCGCGTTCGGCGACCGCGTCGAGGACCCGGTCGAAGACCGACCGGTGCACGAGCAGCCGGGTACCCGACGAACACACCTGCCCGGCGTTCGACGTGAACGCCTGCACCGCACCGGCGACCGCGGCGTCGAGATCCGCATCCGCGAACACGATGTTCGCGGACTTGCCGCCCAGTTCGAGGGTGAGCGGGATGATCCGGTCCGCGGCGATCGCACCGATGGCCCGTCCGGTACGGACCGATCCGGTGAACGCGACCTTCGCGACCGAGGGGTGTTCGACGAGCGCGGCACCCGCGACGTCGCCGGTGCCGAGCACGACGTTGAACACCCCGTCCGGAAACCCGGCCTCGGTCCCGAGTTGCGCGAGCCGCACCGACGACGAGGACGTGAACTCGGACGGCTTGACGACCACGGTGTTCCCGGCGGCGAGCGCGGGCGCAACCGCCCGGCACGCCTGGTTGAGCGGCAGGTTCCACGGGGTGACGATCCCGACGACCCCGAACGGTTCACGCCGCGTGTAGACGTGCTGGTCGGGTTCGACGTCGAGGATCTCCCCGGCCGGTCCACCGGTGAGCCCGCCGTAGAACTCGAAGTACTGCGCCGAGTTCTCCACCTCGGCGAGCGCGACCTTCTCGGGTTTACCGGTCTCACCGATCTCGAGGGCCGCCAACGTCTTCGCATCCGCACGCATCGCCCGCGCCAGTTCGGCGAACAATCTGCCCCGGGCGAGTGCACCGGTGCGGCGCCATCCGGGCGCGGCGCCTTCGGCGGCGCTGACGGCCGCGTCGACGTCGGCGCCGGTGC
>NZ_JADZGH010000269.1:61795-72495 GCF_015865005.1 Rhodococcus sp. CX | reverse complement strand
CGTGACGCGCCCGGTCGTCGGGTCGGTGACCGGCAGGGTGTCACCGGTCGACGCCGCGGCCGGTGCCCCGGCGATCCAGTGGTCGAGTGTGTCCATCGAGCTCACAGCCCTTCGTGACGTCAGGTTCGGAGCCGCGCGGGTCCCGGGGTTGCCGGGGTGTCGCGCGGGGCGACCGGCGGGGGCAGAGTGCGCCTCTCGTACAGGCCGTCCAGGAAGTCGTGGGGGTAGCCTAGACGGATCCGGGTGGCGTCGTCGAGACGGGTGAGATGGTCGTCCTCGAGATCGACGGCGAGCGCTCCGATGTTGTCCCGCAACTGTTCCACGGTGCGTGCCCCGATCGACGGGAGCAGTCCGCGGCTGCGCACCCAGGCGATTGCGACGCGTGCCGGGGTGGTGCCCAGTTCCGCGGCGATCTCCCGTGCCGTGTCGCGGGCGCGGCGCACGACCGGCGCGAGCTTCTCCTCCCGTTCGGGAGTGAGTTCCCGGGCGAGCAGTCCCCGCGCGAGAGGGCTCCACGCGCACATCGCGAGGTCGTGGGACTGCGCCATGGGGAGCAGTTCCCGTTCGGCTGTCCTTGTGACGAGGGAGTATTCGACCTGCAGGGCGCAGAACGAGGTCCACCCGCGCAGCTCCGCGATCGCTGCGGACCGCGCGACCACCCATGCCGGCGTGTTGGTCACCCCGATCGCGAGAACCTTGCCGAAACGCACCAGATCATCGAGCGCGCGCAGTGTCTCGTCGACGGGGGTGAACCGGTCCCACGCGTGCACCCACAGCAGGTCGATGTAGTCGGTGCCGAGTCGCCGCAGGCTGGTCTCGACGCTGCGGCGCAGGCTCTTCCGATGGTTGCCACCGGAGTTCGGATTGTCCGGATCCGTGCACAGCGTGTATTTCGTACTCAGGACGACGGAGTCGCGCTCCCCGGCGACGAGCCGGCCGAGGATCTCCTCGCTCGCTCCGTCGGTGTAGTTGTTCGCGGTGTCGACGAAGTTCCCGCCGGCCTCCCGGTATTCCCGGTAGACCGCGCGGGAGGTCTCCTCGTCGGCACCGAAACCCCAGTCGGTTCCGAAGGTCATCGCGCCCAGGCAGAATTCGCTCACGCGGATTCCGGATCGGCCCAGGACCCGCAACGCCATAGGCTTGGGTTCAAGCATCGTCGTCCACCACCCAGTTCACGAAGCGGTGCAGCGGGTACATGCCGTCGTGGGGGCTGCCCATGCTGCCGGTGAGTGCGCTGCCGAGGCGGACGATGCGCTGGACGCCGGCTGTGGCGAGCAGGTCGCGCACCTCGGTCTTGCGGTGGGCCGGGTAGACGCCGACCGTCTGGGTGGCGACCGTCGCATAGGATGCGGCGTCGCGCATGTCCTGGACCGGAATGACGTTGACGGTCTTGTTCGTCGGGTGGAAGTCCACCATTTCCGGCGAGCGGACCACGAGGCCGCTGCCGTCGAACGTGCCCCACACGCGGTAATGCGGTTCGAGGAAGCGCATTCCCTCGACCGCGTCCCGGATCTCCGCGTTGGGTTTCGGACCGACGGCTTCCGCGAAATCGCGGTCCACACCGAGCCGCTCGTGCAGCAGGGCGCAGAAGCGGTCCGTCTGTTCGACGTCGCCCTCGACGCAGATGTGCCGGGCCGCGAGGCACGCGTCCTGGTTGAAGATCGTGGCGTCGCGGGCCGCCAGTTCGGCGACCTCGCGCAGCGTCTCGTCGGATTCGAAGGCCTCGCGGCCGACGATCGACATCGACACCTTGGGGTCGAACGAGATCAGCTGGAATCCCGGTCCCGCGTACTTGGCGGCGTTCTCGATCGCGGAACCGCCACCCCAGGCGACGAGTTTGTCGAAGTACTGGGAGCGGTAGAGGATGTTCTCGACCTTCTCGTCGCCGCCGCGCCAGTACACCGCCGACATCGACCGGAGCACCGGATGGCCGGGCGCGATGTCAGCCATGGTGCGGAGCACGGCGACGGTGGTGAACGGGTCGGCCGAGGGCATCTTGAACAGGTTGACGCCCTTGGTCAGTGCAGCATCGGCGATGGTGGTCATCGCGGCGCTCGGCGAGTTGCCGGCCATCATGTGGACCAGTCGCGGCGGGAACGCCCGCACCCGGCTGACGTTGCCGTTCGGGTCGGTGCGTTCGGACCAGCCGTCGAGGACGTCGAGGCTGCCGAAGGTGCGCTCGAGCCGGTATTCGAGTGCCTGCCTCGTCAGGAACTGACCCGGACGCGCGAAGGTGTTCTCGATGATGCGCCGCGGAAGCGCACTGACCTGCACGGTCATCTCGAGTGATTCCTGCAGGTATTCGTTCTTGTCGAGGGTCAGGTACTGCGCGGTTTCGACGAGGAAGTCGATGATCTCCGAAATCGGGACGTCGAACGCGGGGCCGATCTCCGATCGCGGGGCGAACAGGCCGTTGTATTCGAGTTTCGGTGTCACGAACGGAACACCGAAGTCGCGGGAGAGGTATTCGCTGTCCTCGCCCCAGACGAGTTCGCCCCGGACGAAGTGGGGCACCCGGATCTTGGACGTGGCAGGCGCGGAAGTGGTTGCGGTCATGGTCGTCTCATTCCTCGATGAACCCGCGGACGTAGGCGTCCATGGTGCCGGCGCACGTGATCTTGTCGTCGTCGCCGAGGTCCGTGAAGCGGGCGATGTCGGGCAGGACGGTCGGGCCGCTGCGTCCGCACGGGCAGTCGCGGAGGTCGACGGTGATGCGGTCACCGGAGATCGTTCCGCCCCAGCGTCCGTCGACCGTCGTGTCGAAGAATGCGGCGCGACCGGTGACGGTGTCGCCCTCCGGTTCGGCGAGCTTCGTGCCGTCCTTGTCGAGCACGAACAGAACGATCTCGTCGGGTACGTGGTAGCGCCCGCCGAGGCACCGCGGCATGCGGAGGTTGAGTTCCTGCATCGAGTAGTAGTGGAAGAAGCGTTCCGGGGCGATGTTCAGCATCCGGAAGATCTGTTCCTGGTAGTCGTCGGGCAGGGTGTTGCCCTTGAGGCCGCCGCCGACGGTCAGTGCGTTCGCCCCGGTGATGTCGCCGTCCCGGGCGCCCTTCTCCCGCAGGATCTCGACGAGCCGGAACAGCTGGGTGAACTGGGAGTTGAAGAAGACTCGCTCGTCGGGACGGGCCAGGATGTGGTCGGCCCAGTGGTGCAACCGGCGTTCCTGTTCCGCTGCGCGCGCCTGGGCCTCGGCCTCGAACGCGGCGATCTCGTCGGGTGCGGCCGTGCCGTCCGCCATGGCCCGGCGCATCGCCTGTAGCCGTGCCATGTAGCGGTGATGGCCGGTCGGCGGGGTGCCCTCGAACAGCGGGATGCCGTCGGGCCGGCGGTATTTGTCGATGATCATGTCGCGCATCGCGACGTGCGCGCTCTGACCGGTGTCGGGGCCGACGGGGATGACGTGCCAGGTCCGCTCCGGCGGCAGTCCCATCTCGGTCAGGCCGTCGATCATGTTCTGCATGTTGGCTTCACGGTCACGCCGGGACTTGTTGAGGAACGATCCTTTTCCGCTGGTGCCGCTCGAGCTGGACACGAGGTGGCCGGCGGCTTCGAGTGCCTCGATCCAGCCGTCCACGTCCGTGACGCCCGAGACGTCGACGTCGGTGACCCGGTGGGCCGACACGGAGTCGAGCCACCGATTCATGGTGGCCCACTGTCCTTTCGCGATCAGGGATTCCGGGTAGCTCTTGTACGTCGTGTGGGGGAAGAGCAGCGGGACCATGTCCTCACGGGAGGTGATCTGCGTGATGCCCTCCGCCTCGGCGCGCTGCGCCAGCAACGGGACCTGCTGCTTGCGCTGCTGGAAATGGGAATCGAGCGTGGCGATGACGTCCCGCTGCATGGTCGTCTCGGACATGTGGGCCTCCGGCCGTTGGGGGATTCGCTGCGGTAACTTTACCCGCCGGTCAAGTTAAATGTCCATAGCGGAATCGCCTGGCACACTTCGTTTCATGACATCGCAGAAGCCCGACGGTTCCGCCGCACCACGACGCGGCGGGCGCCCCACCCGAGAGCAGGCATCCCAACTCGACCAGGCCGTCCGCGAAGCGGCGCTGAAGCTGTTCCTCGAACACGGCTACGAGGGCACGTCCATGAACGCCATCGCCGCCGAGGCCGGCACCACCAAGCCGACGCTGTACGCCCGGTTCCCTACCAAGGAGGACGTCTTCCGGTCCGTACTCGGATGGGCGATCCAGCGGCCGAACTGGCCCGTCCCCGAACCGGAAGACCCGGACCTGGACGACCTTCCGGGCGCGCTGACCGCGATCGCCCAGGCTGCGCTGCGCCGCGCGCTCGATCCCTCGATGATCAAGCTCGAGCAGATCGCCATCGCGCACGCGTCGCGCTATCCCGACCTCGCCCGGCGCACGTACGGCACGGGATTCTGGCCGCGCCGGCAACTCGTCGCCGACCTGCTGCGACGGCACGCCGCGACCGGCGCGATCCAGGCCGACGATCCGGACGTGCTCGCCGAGCACTTCCTCGGCATGGCGACCGGTGCGCCCTCCCGGCTCGCCTCGTTCGGCATTCTCCGCAGCGAGGAGGAACAGGAACGGCACACGGCGATGGCCGTGGAGATCTTCCTTCGCAGCCTGCGGCCGGACGCACCCTCCGACCCCGCGTAGTTCAGCGTCCGGACACTGTGTAGTTCAACGGCCGGAGGCCGCGGCACGCAGGCAGAACGCGGTGATCCGCTCGATGTCATCGGGAGCCGGCACGACCCGTCGCCAGAGGTGATCGACGAGCACGCCGATCGTCGCGTGTGCGGCCAGGTTCGCATCGAACTGCGGGTCCGCACTGCCCAATTCGGCGAAGGGTGCGTGCAGCAGCCCCGCGAGTGGGCCGCTGGGCGAAGGCGGACCGGACTCGCTGTACTCCCCCAGGCCGGCCGTGTTCCACAGCACCGCCCGGGTGGCCGCTCCGACGTCGTCGGCGCCCTGCGACATCACGCCCTCGACCCAGCGCCGGACCTGTCCCTCGGGCGTGGTTTCCTTGCTCATCTGATGGGCGACGTAGTCGCGCAGGCGCGCGGTGCCGTCCTCGAGGATCGCGGCGACGAGTGCGTCCTTCGACCGGAAGTGCCGGTAGAAGGCATCGTTCGACAGGCCGGATTCGGCGACGATGTCCGCGACCCGCGCACGCGAGGCGGTGCCGGACTTCTTCATCACCACCACGGCCGCGTCGAGGAGACTGCGAACCTCGTTGGCGTAGTTGTCCCCTCGTTTCGCGAGCGTGCGCTGCGCGATCCGGTGGGCAAGGTCGTCGGCCGGTTCCGTCATGGTCATCCCTGTTCTAGGTGCTCATCGCGGCGCACACGCCTCCGTCGACGAGAAGATCTGTGCCGCTCAGGAAGCCCGCGTCATCCGAGAGCGCGAACGCTACCACGGCCGCGACCTCGTCCGCACGACCCGTCCTGCCCAGCGGGGTCTGCTGCACGAATCCGCCCATCCGGGGGTTGTGCTCCGCTTCCTGCCGCCCCTGCGGGGTGTCGATGATGCCCGGCGAGACCGAGCAGATCCGGGCCCCGCGCGGACCGAGCCGCACCGCCTCGCGGCGCACGAACCGCTGCACGCCGAGCTTGGCCAGCGCGTATGCGGCGCCGCTGTGCTCGACGGTCGGACCCGCCGCGTCGCGGATCCGGTCCAGGAACCGGGCGCCGAGCGGATCGTCGAGCACCTCGGCGACCTCGGGTGTCAGTCCCGATTGCGCCATCGACCCCGCCATCGACGCGAAGCACACGGTCGCGGTCCCGGCCGTGGCGAGCGGACGCAACGTTTCGGCCAGCATCGCGGTCGCGACGAGATCGACGGTGAAGATCTGCCGCCAGTCCGCCATCGTCGGCGAGATCCCCGCCGCGTGCGCCACCGCGCGCAGCGTGCCGAGTTCGGACACCCGATCGGCGAGGCGGGCGAGCGCATCGCCGTCGGTGATGTCGAGGACGATCGGCTCCACCGCACCCGCGGGGGCCAGTGCTTCGGCGGCGGTGGCAACGGTCGCGGCATCCCGGTCGGCGAGCAGCAGGACATCGACCGTCCCGGAAAGCCGTTGCGCGCAGGCGTACCCCATTCCCCGGCCCGCGCCGGTCACGACGCCCACCGTGGTCATGCGCCGGCCCCCCAGCATCGCTGCAGACCCTGCTCCGCGACGCGGGTGACGAGTTCGATCCGCAGTCCGGTCGTTCCGCGGAGGAACGCGAAGAACAGGCCTCCGTCGGACCCGGCGCGGGTGGCCTCGGTGACGAATCCCCGCGCGACCAGCGCCGCGGCGTCGGCCGCGACGTCGTCGGACCAGTATCCGGCGTGATGGATTCCGCCGCCGGCCTCCCACAACGTTCCCGGGACGCTGCGCACGACCTCGAGGCGGGGTTCGGTGATCGAGTAGGCGCACCGCAGCTCGACCGTGCGGTCGCCGGCGGGAAGCGTCACGGGCACCGCGCCGCCGACCTCCGGTCCCCACTCGTATCCGAGGAGCGCCGTGAACTCCTCGCGGGTCGCCTCCGGGTCGTCCGCCACGATGCCCAGGTGGAACAGGTCTTCGGCCTTCATCGCTCGCCTTTCCGCACACCGTCTGTGCAGTGCTGTTTCCCGTCTCAGAATTGCATTCTTGATTGCAAGAGTCATATTCTCACTCGTGGAGAGGAGACGCAATGGCATGGGATTTCGAAACCGACCCCGAGTACCAGGCGAAACTCGACTGGGCCGACGCGTTCGTGCGTGAAGAGGTCGAACCCCTCGATCTGGTGTGGGAACACGAACAGTTCGTTCCGCTCGACGGCGCCCGGCGCAAGGCGATCGATCCGCTGAAACAGGAGGTCCGGAAACAGGGTCTGTGGGCGACGCACCTCGGGCCGGAACTCGGCGGTCAGGGCTACGGCCAGCTGAAGCTCGCGCTGCTCAACGAGATCCTCGGCCGATCGAGCTGGGCGCCGATCGTGTTCGGCTGCCAGGCACCGGACACCGGCAACGCCGAGATCATCGCTCACTACGGCACTCCCGAGCAGAAGGAGCGCTACCTGCAGCCGCTGCTCGACGGCGAGGTGTTCTCCTCGTACTCGATGACCGAACCGCAGGGCGGGGCCGACCCGGCACAGTTCCGGACCCGGGCCGTCAAGGACGGCGACCACTGGGTGATCAACGGCTGGAAGTACTTCTCCTCCAACGCCCGGACCGCCGAGTTCCTCATCGTGATGGTCGTGACGGATCCCGACGTCCCGGTGCACAAGGGAACGTCGATGTTCCTCGTCCCCACGGACACCCCGGGTGTCGAGATCGTCCGCAACGTCGGGCTGTACGGCGAACCGATGAACGAGGGCACCCACGCACTGATCCACTACAACAACGTGCGGGTCCCCGCCGACGCGATGCTCGGCGAGGAGGGCGGGGCGTTCGCGGCCGCTCAGGTGCGCCTCGGCGGCGGCCGTATCCACCACGCCATGCGCACGATCGGCTTGGCACAGAAGGCGATCGACATGATGTGCGAGCGCGCCCTGAGCCGCGAGACGGCCGGCAGCCGCCTCGCCGACAAGCAGACCGTGCAGGGTTACATCGCCGATTCCTACGCGCAGCTCACCCAGTTCCGGCTGTTCGTGCTCAACACCGCGTGGAAGATCGACAAGTACAACGACTACAAGAAGGTGCGCAAGGACATCGCGACCGCGAAGATCGTGATGCCCACCGTGCTGCACGACATCGCTTGGCGCGCAATGCAGGTGCACGGTGCCCTCGGCGTCACCAACGAGATGCCGTTCTTCCGGATGATCCACGGCGCCGCGGTGATGGGTCTGGCCGACGGACCGACCGAGGTGCACAAGACGACCGTCGCCAAGCAGGTTCTGCGCGACTACAAGCCGATCGACGACATGTGGCCGTCGGAGTGGATCCCGAAGAAGCAAGAAGCCGCCCGGGCGAAATTCGCCGACTACCTCGAACTCGAAGTGGGGAACCTGTGATCGACACCGAACGCCTCGCCGCCTGGATGGACGAGCAGGGCCTGCCCGGCAAGGGAGCCCCGCTCGAGGCCGAGTACCTGTCCGGCGGAACCCAGAACGAGATCTACAAGCTCACGCGTGACGACTTCACGTGCGTCATCCGTATCCCTCCGGCCGGCGCGCCCGCCGACCGCGACAGCGGAATCATGCGCGAGTGGCGCATCATCCAGGCGCTGGACGGCACCGACGTCCCGCACACGAAAGCCGTGGCCGCGTGCGAGGACACGTCGGTACTCGGGCGCACCTTCTATCTCATGGGGTACGTCGACGGCTGGTCACCAATGGACCACCGTGGTACCTGGCCCGCGCCGTTCGACACCGACGTCGAGGCGCGAAAAGGACTGGCCTACCAGCTCGCCGAGGGCATCGCCCTACTCTCGAAGGTCGACTGGAAAGCGCAGGGACTGCAGGATCTCGGCCGGCCCGAAGGCTTCCACGATCGGCAGGTCGACCGCTGGACCCGATTCTTCGAACGGATCAAGGCGCGCGAGATCGAAGGCATGGATGTCGCCACCAAGTGGCTGCAGACCCACCGTCCGCTCGACTACGTCCCGGGTCTGATGCACGGTGACTACCAGTTCGCGAACGTGATGTACCGCAACGGTGCACCCGCGAAGCTCGCGGCACTCGTCGACTGGGAGATGGGCACAGTCGGTGATCCCAAGCTCGACCTCGGCTGGATGCTCATGAACTGGCCCGAGGACACGAACGCCATCGAGGACAGCGCGGTCAGCTACGTCGATTTGACCGGGATGCCGAACCGCTCGCAGATGCTCGCGCACTACGCCGACGTCTCCGGCCGTCAGGTCGACGACCTCGACTACTACCTCGTGCTGGCGAAGTGGAAGCTCGCGATCGTCCTCGAACAGGGCTTCCAGCGGGCGGGCGACGACGTCAAACTGCAGTCGTACGGTCCGGTCATCGTCAACCTCATGAAGTCGGCGGCGGAACTCGCCGAATCGACGGACTACAAGGGATGACCGGCGGATACGACGGCCTCGTCACGGAGAGGCGCGGGCAGATCCTTGTCCTGCGCCTCGACCGTCCCGAGGCCCGCAACGCCCTGACCGGTCCGATGATGCGCGGCCTCGGCGCCGCCGCGCGCGAGGCCGAGAACGATCCGGAGATCCGGGCGATCGTCCTCACCGGCTCCGGCGACCGCGCGTTCTGCTCCGGCATGGATCTGCGTGTGTTCGCCGAGGGAGGCTCGGTCGGGTTCGACAACCCGGACGACGCCGACGCCTATCGCCGGCTGTCCAGCGGGGAGCTCGGGGTCCCGGTGGTCGGTGCGGTCAACGGTGCCGCGATCGGCGGCGGTCTGGAGCTGCTCCTCGGCTGCGACATCGTCGTCGCGTCCGTCGACGCGAAATTCGCTCTGCCCGAAGTCAAGCGGGGACTCTTCCCCGGTGGTGGCGGCACCGGCCTCGGCACCAGGATTCCGGTGGGTGTCGCGCTGGAGATGACGTTGACGGGAGACCCGATCACCGCGGCCCGCGGCTACGAACTCGGTCTCGTCAACGCCGTGGTCGCCCCGGAGCAGGTCCTCGGCACCGCGCTCGGGTACGCCGCGAAGATCGCGGCGAACGCACCGCTCGGCCTCGCGGCCTGCAAGGAACTGGTGCGGCTCACGGTGTCCGATCCGGCCCTCGCCGCGGCCCGGCTGAGCGAATGGCAGTCCATCGTGTTCTCCAGCGCGGATGCGAAGGAAGGCGCGACGGCATTCGTCGAGAAGCGCACCCCGACCTGGCAGGGACGGTGACGCATGCGTGCCGCCGTCTGCCCGTCGTACGGGCCGCCCGAGGTCGTACGGATCGAGTCGGTGCCCGCGCCCACCCTGGGCGCGGGCCAGGCGCGTATCCGGGTCGCCGCGGCAGCCGTCAACTTCCCCGACGTGCTGCTCGTCGCCGACAAGTACCAGATCAGCGTGCCTCCCCCGTTCGTTCCCGGTAGCGAATTCGCCGGTGTCGTCGAGGAAGTCGCCGACGGGGTGACCGAGGTCGTGGTCGGCGACCTGGTCACCGGGACCGGATTGGTCGGTGCGTTCGCGGAGGAGGTCGTCGCGAACGCGCGGTCGTTGTCGACGGTTCCCGCCGGGATCGACGCACGCGTCGCCGCAGCGTTCGGGGTGGCACACCGCACCGCCTTCCACACCTTGCGGTCGGTCGCCCGGGTACGTCCCGGCGACGACGTGATCGTGCTCGGCGCCGGCGGCGGTGTCGGACTGGCCGCGGTGCAACTCGCCGTGCTGCTCGGTGCGACGGTGACCGCGGTCGCGTCGTCGCGCGAAAAACTCGCGGTCGCAGCGTCGTACGGGGCCCGGCACCTCGTCGATCACCGCACGGACGACGTGCGGGCCGCGCTGCGCAGTGCCCTGCCCGAGGGTGCGCACGCGGTCGTCGATCCGGTCGGCGGCGATCTATCGGAGACGGCGCTGCGGGCGCTGCGCCGCGGCGGCCGGTTCGTCACGGTCGGTTATGCATCGGGCACGATCCCGCGAATTCCGTTGAACCTCGTGCTCGTGAAGGGTGTGCAGATCCTCGGGTTCCAGTTCCAGGATCTGCCGAAGGACGAATTCGCCAGTGGCGAAGCAGAATTGCGTGATCTCCTCACCGGAGGTCGCGTGGTCCCGCACATCGGGGCCGCACTGCCGTTGGACGACACGGTCGCGGCGCTCCGGCTGGTCGCCGACGGCCGTGCCGTCGGCAAGGTT
>NZ_JADZGH010000269.1:60271-61785 GCF_015865005.1 Rhodococcus sp. CX | reverse complement strand
GGTCAGGACCGCCACAAAGGCACACCGCACTACCCAACCGAGGCGAGGTCGCGCACCGAAGAGGCTCCGCTGCTGCGGAACGTTTCTGTGGTGCCCGGCGAATCCGCCGGAGCCGCTGCAGCCGCGAGCGCGTGGGACTTGAAGGCGCGTGCCGCCACGCTCAGCCGATGCTGGATCGAATCGAACTTCCGGTCCAGATCCGACGGCAGCGCATCGCCCCACACCGCGATGCGGGTGAGGCCGCTGTCGAGCGCGTCGAGCATGCCTTCACGGATTCGGCTGTCCGACTCGTACAGATTCACCGATACCGCAATGGATTCGGGCATCGGACCGATAGGCGAGGACAGCGCCGCCTCCAGATCGACGGTGGTCGCACCGAGGATCTGGATCGGACGCACATCCTGGGGATCGGCCACGGCGACCGTGACATCCCAGCCGGCCATCACATGATCGAAGAGCCAGCCTCCCGCGAACTGGACGGCGTCGGCGACATTCGGTGCGACGACGGCCAGCCGCCTTCTCAGCTGGTGGCGTCGGGCATGAGCTGTCGAGTAAGCGACTGTATGTACTCCCGGAACACCGCGGTAAGAGGAATCGATGGATCGAGCAGCCATGAGGTTTCCATTCCGTTGAGAAAGGCGACGATCTCTACAGCCTTGGTCGCGGGGTCCACGTCGGCGCGATACCGCCCTGCGCTCTGGCCGCGCCGGATGCCGTCCTCGACGGTGTCCAGCGCGGCCCGGTATCGATCGAGCAGGCGACCGTGCAGGGGTGCCGCCGGATCGAGGTTCTCGATCACCAGCGTGGCGAACATCCCCACCAGTTCAGGTGAGCGCTCGAATCGTTCCGGCACCCTCCCGAGCTGTTCGAGCAGGTCGCCGGACCGATCCGCGTGTGCATCGTCGTCGCGGTCGCGGGCATCGAGCACCGCATGCAACAACTGGTCCTTGGACTCGAAGTGATGCAGCAGCCCCGCGGTGGTGACACCGGCCTCTCCAGCGATCTGGGCGAGGGTCGTGTTCCGCCAGCCGTTTCGCGCCAGCAGTCGCTGCGCAACGGAAAGAATGAGCTGACGGCGATCCTCGCCCTTGGAGAGGAGTGTGTCGTACGGCCTCGGTGCTGACACCTCACTCCTTTCGGACCAACCTACCTAGTACACAGTAGGTTGGTTTTCCGGATGTGACAAGGGTCTCATATAGAGCAGTTCCGTGCAGCAGCTCACACGGATTCCGAGTGCCCTTGCCTACAATTCGCCCGGCCTTCAGTCCACGAGTTCGACGACGGTCGCGTTGGCCGTACCACCGCCCTCGCACATGGTCTGCAGTCCGTACCGGAGCCCGTTGTCGCGCATGTGGTGGATCATCCGCGTCATGAGGATGGCTCCGGAACCTCCGAGCGGATGCCCCAGCGCGATCGCGCCACCGAGAGGATTCACCCGCGCGGGATCGGCACCCGTCTCTTCGAGCCAGGCCAGAGGCACCGACGCGAACGCCTCGTTCACCTCGAACACCCCG
>NZ_JADZGH010000269.1:55200-60261 GCF_015865005.1 Rhodococcus sp. CX | reverse complement strand
AGCATGAGCACCGGATCGGAACCGGCGACCACACCGGCGCGGTACCGCACGATCGGGGTGAGACCCAGTTCGCGCGCCTTCTCCGGCGTGGTGACCAGCAGCGCCGCGGCGCCGTCGGCGATCTGCGAGGAGTTCCCCGCGTGGATCACCCCGTCCTCCTTGAACACCGGCTTCAGGCCCGCGAGCTTCTCGACGGTCGTCCCGCGCCGCAGCCCCTCGTCGCGCGCGACCGTCCCGTCCGCGGTCTCGACCGGCACGATCTGGGCGTCGAACGCACCCCGGTCGATCGCCGCCGCCGCCCACTCGTGGGACTGCGCCGACAGTTCGTCGAGCCGGGTCCGCGAGAACCCCCACTTCTCGGCGATCATCTCGGCGCCGATGCCCTGGTTGAACTGGAAATTGTCGTAGCGGGCGAGCGCGCGCGGCCCGTACGGCATGCCGTCGGCCCTCGCCGCGCCGAGCGGCACCCGGCTCATCGACTCGACACCGCCGGCGACCACGACGTCCTGCTGCCCGGACATGACCGCGTGCACGGCGAAGTCCAGGGCCTGCTGGCTCGACCCGCACGCCCGGTTCACCGAGGTGCCGGGAATGCTCTCCGGCCAGCCCGCCGCGAGCACCGAGTACCGGCCGATGTTGCTGGACTGGTCGCCGATCTGGGACACACAACCCCACACCACGTCGTCGACGATCACCGGGTCGATCCCGGTGCGCTCCGCGAGGGCCGTGAGCACCGCCGCCGACAGGTCCGCCGGGTGCACACCCGCCAGCCCGCCGTTGCGCTTGCCGACCGGTGTCCGGACCGCCTCCGCGATCACCACTTCACGCATCTACTTCTCCCAATTCGTCATCCGAGGACACGTCCCGCGGCGCTACTGTGCGCGGCTGACCGTCCACTGTCCCGTGAATCGCGGTTCCCGCTTCTCGACGAACGCCGAGAACGCCTCCGGCGCGTCGGCCGTCGCGAAATTCATTGCCTGCGCCCGCGTCTCGTTCGCGAGGGCGTCGCGCAGCGTCCGGTCGGCACCCTCGTTGAGCAGTGCCTTGGTCTGGGCGAGCGCAACCGGCGGCCCCGCGACGAGTTTGCGTGCGAGTTCGTCGACGAACCGGTCGATTTCGTCGCCCGGCACCACCCACGTCACGAGATTCATCGCGTGTGCCTGCTCGGCATCGATCGTCTCCGCGAGCAATGTCAGGCGCTTCGCCTGCTGAAGGCCGACGAGCTTCGGCAACAGCCACGATCCGCCGAGATCCAGTGACAGACCCCGCTTCGTGAAGATCTGCGAGAACGTGGATTCCGGGGTGGCCACCACCAGGTCGCACCCGAGCGCCAGATTCCAGCCCGCACCCACCGCGACACCGTTGACCTTGGCCACGGTCGGCACCGGCAGTTCGTGCAACAGCAGGGCGACGTCGGTCAGCACCCGCATCTTGCGCATCGGGTGGGCGGTACCGGGATTCGCGATGTCCGCACCCGAGCAGAACGCGCCGGCGGCACCGGTGATCACGACGGCACGCACGTCCGGATCGGTCCCGGCGTCGTCGAGTGCGTCGCGCAGGCACCCCCACAGTTCGGTGTCGATCGCGTTCTTCCGACGCGGACGGTTCAACGTCAGTGTCCGCACGCCGTCGCGGTCGTCACGCAACAGCACCGGCCCCTCGGACCGGGAATCGCCGGTCACCGCCGGTACTCCGGGCCGATTGCGCCCCGCCGGCGCAGTTCCTCGATCTCGGACGGCGAGTATCCGAAGTCGGCCAGCACGCGGTCGGTGTGCTCACCGAGGCCGGGGACCTGGTCCATCCTCAGTTCGCGCCCGGCGATGATCGGCGGTGGCAGGATCGCCTGGATCGAACCGGCAGGCGTGTCGATCGTCCGCCACCGGTCGCGCTCGCTCAACTGGGGATGAGCAAGCACTTCACTCGGAATGTTGTAGCGCGAGTTGCCGATTCCCGCTTCGTCGGCCGCCTTCTGTACGTGGGCGAGATCGTGGCGGGCGCACCACTCGCCGATCGCCTCGTCGAGCACGGCACGGTTTCGGACACGGTCGGAGTTGGTCCGGAACCGTTCGTCGTCCGCCAGATCGTCGCGCTGCAGGATCTCCCGGGCGAGCCGTTGCCATTCCCGGTCGTTCGTCGTGCCCAGAACCACCGTCTGCTCGTCCGCCGTGCGGTAGGCGCCGTAGGGTGCGACCGCGGGCGAACTCATCCCGAGCGGCTGCTGGTTCACGCCCGAATGCTGGGTGTAGGTCAGGGGGTAGCCCATCATGTCGGTCATCGTGTCGAACAGACTCACCGACACCGCCTCGAGACCGCGGTTGCTTTCGGGATTCCGCGCCTTGCCGAGCAACAACGCCAGAATCGACAGGGCCGAGTACAGGCCGGTCGAGATGTCCGCGAAGGGCGGGCCGGGTTTCGCCGGCTCACCCGGGAAGCCGGTCACCGCACACGATCCCGCTTCCGCCTGCACGAGAAGGTCGTACGCACGCTTGTGCGACAGCGGTCCCCCGGAGCCGTAGCCGTCGATCTCGACGACGATCAGCTCGGGGTAACGCTTCTCGAGTTCCGCGGCGGTCAATCCGAGGCGCGCGGTCGCACCGGGCGCGAGGTTGGACACGAGCGCGTCCGCCGACGCCAGCAGCCGGTGCAGCACGTCCAGGCCGGCATCGGATTTCAGGTCGAGCGTGACCGACTCCTTGCCCCGGTTCGCCCACACGAAATGCGCGGCGAGACCACCCACCACATCGTCGTAGTCCCGGGCGAAGTCCCCGCCCTTCGGGTTCTCCACCTTGATGACGCGGGCACCGAAGTCGGCGAGCACCCGCGTGGCCATCGGCGCCGAGACCGCCTGTTCGAGGGTGACGACGGTGACCCCGTCGAGCGGACCGGCCGCGGCACCGGCGGATGCCGGTTCCGGTGTCATCACATCACCATTCCACCGTCCACCGGCAGCACCTGGCCGGTGACGAAGGAGGCGGCATCGGACGCGAGGAACACGAAGGCTCCCGCAACCTCCGACGGTTCTGCCCATCGGCGCAGCGGAATTCGGTTGAGCATCTGCTCGGCGAACTTCGCGTCGGTGCGGATGGTGTTCGTCATCGGGGTGGCCGCGAGCGGTGCAATGGCGTTGACGAGGATGTTCTTGCGGGCCAGTTCGCGCGCCAGGGACTTGGTGATACCGATGATGCCGGCCTTCGCCGCGGAATAGTTCACCTGACCGAGCGTTCCCGTGATTCCGGCGGACGACGTGACGTTGATGATCCGGCCGGTGCCGTCGGTCGGGAGGAACGGCAGCGCTGCCTTGGCGCAGTTGAACGCGCCCAGCAGGTGGATGTCGAGCATCTTCTGGACACTCTCGGTCTCGAGGTCCTTGAACATCGCCGGTTCGGTGACCCCGGCGTTGTTCACCAGGATGTGCAGCGCGCCCTGGCCGAACCCGGCGGCACGGGCCGCGGCGGCGTCGGCGGCGGCGCGGTCGCGCACGTCGAGTCCGACGCTGTCGGCCTTGCCGCCGTTCGCGGTGATGCGCTCGGCGACGGCGGCCGCGGCGTCGGGGTCGATGTCGGTCACCATCACCGAGGCACCGGCTGCGGCGAGCGCCTCGGCGACCGCGGCGCCGATACCACCGGCGGCACCGGTCACCAGCGCCGACCGGCCGGTCAGGTCGAACAACGGATTGTTTCCTGCCATCAGTAGCTCCTCGGCATTCCCAAAGTGTGTGATCCCAGATAGTTCAAAATCATTTCCTGGCTGATCGGGGCGATGCGCATGACCCGAGCCTCACGGAAGTAGCGGGCGACGTTGTACTCCTCCGAGTACCCCATCCCGCCGTGCGTCTGCAGCGCGCGGTCGGCAGCGGTGAAACCTGCTTCGGCACAGAGATATTTGGCGGTGTTCGCCTCACGTCCGCAGGGCTTGCCGTTGTCGTAGAGCCAGGTTGCCTTGCGCAACACCAGTTCTGCGGCGTCGAGATGCGCCAGCGAGTCCGCGAGCGGGAACTGGATTCCCTGGTTCATGCCGATCGGCCGGCCGAACACCTCACGTTCGTTGCCGTACTTGACGGCTCGGTCCAGAGCGACCCTTCCGATGCCGAGAGCCTCGGCTGCGATGAGCATACGCTCCGGATTCAGACCGTCCAAGAGATACTGGAATCCCTTGCCTTCCTCGCCGACCCGGTCCTCGACGGGGACCCGGAGATCGTCGATGAACAGCTCGTTGGAGGACACCGCGTTGCGCCCCATCTTCCGGATCGGCCGGACCTCGACGCGGCTTCGATCCAGATCGGTGAGGAACAGCGTCATGCCGTCGGTCTTCTTCTCGACCTCGTCGTAACGCTGGGTTCGGGTCAGGAGGAGGATCTTCTCTGACTCCATCGCCTTGGAGATCCACACCTTGCGCCCGTTGACGATGTAGTGGTCGCCCTCGCGGCGAGCGAAGGTGGTGATGCGCGAGGTGTCCAGTCCCGCACCGGGTTCGGTGACACCGAAGCACACGTGCAGATCGCCGCTGGCGACCCGCGGCAGGGTCCGCTGCTTCAACTCGTCGGATCCGTGCACCACGACCGGATGCATCCCGAAGATGGACAGGTGGATCGCGGTCGCGGCGTTCATGCCACCGCCGGATCGCGCGACCTCTTCGAGAAGAATGGACGCCTCGGTGATGCCGAGGCCGTGCCCGCCGTACTCCTCCGGTGTGGTGATGCCGAGCCACCCGCCGTCGGCGAGCGCCTTGTAGTACTCCGTCGGAAATTCGTGCGCGAGGTCCTTTTCCATCCAGTACTGGTCGCCGAAGTTCTTCATCAGCTCGGCGACCGACTTGCGGATCAGTTCCTGGTCCTCGGTCAGCTCGAAACTCATGCCACCGGGCACAGCCATGTTCTCAACTTCTTTCGTCGGTTTCTCGTGGGGCCGCCGGATCGGGTCCGGCGACCCCACGGGACGTGATCGTCGGTACTCAGTCGGAGGCGGGAAGGGCCTTGGCCGCCTTGACGGTCAGCGGAACTCCGTTGTAGGTCAGTTCGCCCACACCCGGCGAGGTGCACAGGACCTCGAGGGTGTCGTTCTC
>NZ_JADZGH010000269.1:20867-55190 GCF_015865005.1 Rhodococcus sp. CX | reverse complement strand
CCGCCGGTCGCCGGGACCATCGGGCTCCCACCGCACGCCAGCACTCCCCCGGCGTCGGCCGGTGCCCGGACCACGACGACACGGACCGTGCATTCGGCACTGGCGAGTTGTTCTCCGGCGCGGAGCGGAGTCGAGGTGGTCATGCTTCAACCTCACTTTCGGACGTACGCTCGGCGAGCATGCCGAGATCGAAGGACTGGCGTGCCATCCAGAACCGGAGGAAGCCGGTGAGCGAGTAGCGCAGGTACAGCGCCGCGCCGACGATCGCGACGGCGACGCCGAGAATCGAGACCACGATCGCGTCGCGCTGCACGAGCGCGTCGGACGTGTTGTGCGACATGAAGTATGCCACCACTCCGAGGATCGGGCCGATCACCATGAGGGCGATGCCGAGGCGCAGCCACAGCGACGACCGGCCGGCGGCGGGATCGGGGATCTTCAGCTCGGACAGTTCACGGGTGAATCGGTCCGCTCGGGATTCGGTCGAGGTCATGAGGAACTCCCTAGGTAGAGTGCTGCGAGCTCGGATCGGAGACCGCTGTCGGGATGGCCTTGCTTCTGGATGCGTCCGCGCACGAGAACCGCTGCGTGGTCTGCGAAGTCGAGCACGGCATTCGCGAACTGCTCGACGACGAGGACCGCCACCCCGCTGCGGGCGATCTCGGCGACCTCGTCGTAGAGCCGGCCGACGACCAGCGGCGCCAGACCCATCGACAGTTCGTCGAGCAGCAGGACCGCGGGATCGGTGGCCAGTCCACGGGCGAGTGCGAGCATCTGCTGCTCGCCGCCGGAGAGTGTCCCGGCGGTCTGCGACGCACGCTTGGCGAGGATCGGGAAGCGCGAGAACGCGACCTCCTCGATCTGCTCGCGGGGTGTGCCCGTGAACGTCATCATCAGCAGGTTGTCGCGGACGGACATGTTGGGGAACACGCCGCGACCTTCCGGGATCAGGCAGACCCCGGCCCGTGCCAGGTCGCGCGGTGCCACTCCGGTGACGTCGCGCCCACCGAGCACGAGCTGCCCGGAACGCAACGGGTGGACGCCGGCGGCGGCCTTGAGCGTGGTGGTCTTGCCGGCGCCGTTCGGGCCGAGCAGGGCCACCACCTGCCCGGCGGAGACGCTCAGGTCGATTCCGTGCAGCACGGTGATCTCGTCGTAGGCGGCGCGGGCGTCGCGCAACTCGAGGATGGCTGTCATGCTTCCCCCAGGTAGGCCGCGAGTACCTTCTCGTCCTTGCGGATCACGTCGGGTGGTCCGACGGAGATGATCCGGCCGAGGTCGAGAACGTAGACCTGATCGCACACGTTCATGACCAGTTCCATGTCGTGTTCGACGAGCAGAACCGCGGTTCCGTCGTCGGCGAGTGCCCGCAGCAGACCGGCGAACAGCTCGGTCTCCTGCGGGTCCTGTCCCGCGGCGGGTTCGTCGAGCAGGATCAGGCTCGGGTGGACCGCGAGCGCCCGCGCGACCTCGACGAGCCTGCCCATGCCGGTGGACAGCGCGTCGGCCGTCGTGTCGGCGAGGTGGTGCAGGTCGAGGCGGTCGATGATCTCGTCCGCGACCTGATGCGCTCGGCGACGTTCCGGGCCGAGTTCTGCTGCGACGAGCAGATTGTCGCGGACGCTGAGCCGGCCGAACAGTTCCAGTCGCTGGAACGTGCGGGCGAGGCCGTGCCGGGCGCGGCGTGCCGGGCCGGCTCGCGTGACGTCGTGTCCGTCGAGGTACACGCGTCCCGCCACGGGCCGGCGCAGCCCGGTGATGACGTCGAACAGGGTGCTCTTGCCGGCCCCGTTGGGGCCGATGAGCCCGGTGACCTGTCCGCGTTCGGCTTTCAACCCGACCCCGTCGAGGGCGCGGTGGCCCCCGAACGCGACGGCGATGTCGTCAACCTCGAGTTGCGACGGCACGATCGAGCACCTCCTGATCCTCCGGAGTCCACGGGCGTTTCACGCCCCACCACTCGACGGGTATCTCCTCGACGGAGCCGTCCGGTCCCGGCGGTACCTTGCGCCGCGAGTTCGACCAGACGCGGGCGGCGATCACACCGGCGACGATGCCGGCGAAGAACACGTACCCGTTGATCACGTCGCCGAGGCGCAGCAGCCACAGCAGGACGATCCATCCCACGAGCGTCGAGACGACGAGAGTGTCGCGGAACGTCGCTTCCCATTCCTTGCGCATCGAGGGCACGACGCCGTCGTCGACGGCCCCGGACCCGTAGGCGAGTCCGGCCGCGGCGGGCAGGGTCTGCACGAGGTTCTGCGCGCCCGGCCACAGCGCGACGATCGCGTTGAGTGGTCCGGCGATCATCGTGCCGGTGAACAGACCGTTGCCGACGACACCGAGACCACCGACGACAGCGATGAGGAAGATACCCAGTCCGGCAATGAAATTGAACTGCTCCGGGGCGACGGACTGCAGTTGCATCCCGTAGAGCGCGCCGCCGAGTCCGGCGATGCCGGCGGAGATCGCGAACACCACCGTCTTCATCAGCAGCAGGCTGCCGCCGAGGGTCGCGTACGCGGCTTCGCTGTCGCGCAGCGCGATCAGTTGCCGGCCGAGCCGGCCGCGGCGCAGCGCCGCGACCCCGATGGTGACGAGGGCGAGGCAGATCGCCGCGAACACGGTCAGTTCCGCCGGGGTGTCGACCTGGAAGCCGAGCAGGCTCGGCCCGACCAGATCGATCGAACCCTGGTTGAAGAACGCGATCTCCATCCCGAACACCTCGAAGGAGGGCATCGAGAAGATCCACCGGTCCAGCACGACCGCGATCGCCGCAGTGCCGAGCGCGAGATACACACCCGACAACCGCAGCGCCGGGATCGCGACGATCGCACCGGCGACGCCGGAGACGACCATCACGGCGAGCAGTGCCCACCACTGTCCGTCCGCCCCCAGATGCGCGCACACGATCGCACCGATCCCCGCCATGCTCAGCTGGGCGAGAGAGATCTGCCCGGCGTAGCCGACCAGCGGCACGAAGGACATCGCGATCACACCGAACGCGAAGATCTGCCCGTAGGTGATGAGATCGCCCTCGCCGAGCACGGTGGCGAGGATGATGCCGAACGCGACGATCACACCCGCGAACGCGAACGTCCCTCGCACCGTGGGCACCGGCACCTGGCTGAGGTTCCGGTCGCGGCCCCGCAGACGGCCGTGCGGGAACAGCAGCAGCGCGAGCAGCAGGAGGATCGCCGGTGCGGCCAGACGCAGGCCCGGCAGGTAGTCGTTCTGCGGCAGGTAGCCGGCCATGTAGGCCTCCATGCACCCGACCACGACCGCACCGACGAACGTCATCGGCAGGCTCTTCAGCCGCCCGAATATCGCCGCCGCGTAGGCGCTGACGATCAGCAACGACAGCTGGGTGGCCTCGAGCGCGACCATCGGGGCGATGAGCACGCCGCCGAGGGCCGCCAGCACGGTTCCGAGGATCCAGGCGACGCGGTTGGCGCGGACCGGGTCCGCGCCGGTGAGACCGACGAGCGCGCGGTCGTCGACCGTCGCCCGCATCTCGGCACCGGTGCGCGTGTTGAACATCAGCACGCGCAGGCCCAGCGCCACCGCGACCGCGACGATCATCGTCAGTGCCTGGTGCCAGGTGATCGTCGCCGAGCCGATGTGGAACGCCTGCTGCTCGTTGAAGAACGTCGGCAGCGATCGGGCTTTGATGGGGTTCCAGATCCAGCGGGCCAGCGCGATCAGACCACTGAGCATCGCGATGGTCATGACGAGCTTCTCGGCCTCGCCGAGTCTCTGAACCGGACGCAGCAACCGTTCGACCAGAAGACCGAACGCCGGCGCCAGCACCAGCAGCACGACGGCGACCGAGAGCCACACAGGCCAGCCCCAGCCGACGCTGAGCTGCCAGTAGGCGAAGGCCGCCATCATGCCCGTGGCCCCGTGCGCGAAGTTGAACACGCCGGTGGTCGTGTACGTGACGACCAGGCCACTGCTGATGATCGCGTAGACCGCGGCCGTGGTGAGGCCGACGATCCCGAAGGTGATGAACTGTTCCATTATTGGACGTCGCTCATGCTCTTGCCGACTTCCGCGAGCGTCAGCGGCGCTCCGAAGTCCTGCGTGATCTTGCGCGGCGGGAGGTCACACCGGTACAGACCGTTGTCCGGGTTGAAATCGGCGGGCTCCCAACCGTCCGGGGTCGCCTTTTCGACGTTGAAACACGCCTTCGGCGGCAGCGGCGTCTGCAGATCCGACGGCGCGTGCAGTCCGCCACCCGTCCACGCGGTCTCCTCACGCGCGGTCTCGTACACACATGCACGGGTGAGTTCGTCACCGCAGGCGGCTGCGGCCTTGGCGAATAGCAGCCAGGACGACCAGGCGCGCATCGCGGGCAGGGTGATCTGCGCGTCGGGCGCGTACTTGGCGTAGAGCTCCTTCAGCTGCTCGACGGCGGGCTCGTCGCTTTCGAGCGGTGCCATGCCGCCGAGGTCGACGAGGTTGTTCTGGTACTCCGCGGAGCGGCCGAGGAGGTCGATGAACTGCGCGTTGTAGGCGTTGTTGTTCGCGTCGATCCAGTCGAGCTTGTAGTCCATGTTGGTCAGGACCTCTTCGAGCTTGGCGAGCTGGTCGAAGCTGCCCATGAAGACCAGGCCCTTGACGCCCTTGCTCTTGATGGCCTGCGCGTAGGGGGTCCAGTCCGAGACACCCATCGCCGGGTACAACTCGTTGTAGACCATGGTCGCGCCCAGCGCTTCGAAGGTCTCCTGGGTGATCGCGCCGACGACCTTGGTGACGGCCGAGTCGCCGTTGATCGCGCCGATCGCGGACTTGGACTCGGGGTAGGCCTCGTTGATCACCCACTCACGGAATCCGGCGTAGTTGTCGTATCCGGGGATCTTCGCCGGCGAGGCGCTGATCTCGAGGTCGGCGCCGGCGGCACCTTCCTGCACGGTCTGGGCCGTGAAGGTCGGAAGCAGGCAGTTCAGGCGCTCCTTGACGCCGAGGGCGTCGAGCGCAGCACCGCCGCCCACGAGGGCGAAGTCCTCACGGCAGGCCTCGATCATGCGCTGGCGCGGTTCCATCAGCTTGGCGTCGCGGGTGTTGGCGACGAGGGTGCGGCCGTTGATGCCGCCGTTGTCGTTGCACCAGGACGTGAACACCTTTGCCGCATCGACGAATTCGGGGTTCTTGGTGAACCCCATGTCGGTGAAGACGCCGACCTCGATCTGCTCGGCGGTGACGCCCTGTGCGGAGGCCGTCGAGGCGTCACCCTCCTGGCACACCTCGGTCAGGTCACCGAAGTCCGCGGAGAGCGCCGACGATCCGCCACCGCTGCGGTCGTCGCCTCCACCAGTCTCGGATCCGGTGCGGCCGCCGCACCCGGCGACGAGCACCGCGATCGCGGCCAGCGCCACGGCGGCCCGTCCGGTGCCCGCGACAATTCGTCGACGCACCTCGGGTACCGGAGTCTGCTGTAGTTTCACGTTCTTCCTCCCCCTGCAGGCCCGTTCGGGCCGACCGGTAATTGACAGGAGAGCGACGCCGTCCGCAGGGCCGCGGTTGCGCCGGGAATTCCCGAGGCCATAGTGCTCTCGCCTGATAGGGAAACTAGCCTCTCGCTGTAGGAGAATCAACATATTCTACTGGTCCGGAGCGGGGAGGAGATTCGCGGACCTCACCCCCTGGATCATCCGGACGAGATGCCGGAGCACTCCGGTGGCAGGCCGCCCACCTGCGTCTTCAGACCGGACGTTGACTATCCGGCAAAAGCCTGGAAACCTACTGAGCAGAAATGAGAATGTAATTCTCGCCGACGAGAGGAGGTTGGTGCATGGCCCTGCTTCCGCCGCTCCCTGCAGAGGAGTGGGACGACAAGACGCGAGCAGCGTTCATCGGGATGCTCGCGCGGGATCGCCAGAATCCGGAAGGAGCCGGCACGGCCCTGTCCGCGCTCGCGCATCACCCGGACCTGACCAAGGCGTTCCTCGGCTTCAGCGTCTATCTGCTGTGGCGGTCGACACTGCCGCCGCGGTTGCGGGAGCTCGTGATCCTGCGGGTCGCGCACCGCCGCGACTGCGAGTACGAATCGCAGCACCACGTCCCGATCGCGCAGGAAGCCGGGCTGACCCTCGACGAGATCGAGGCAGCACGCATCGGTGAGGCCACCGACGAGTTCGAACGCACCCTGCTCGCCGCGGTCGACGAACTCGAGGACAAGAACCGGCTCTCCGAGCAGACGTGGAACGCGCTCGGCGAGCGGCTCGACAAGCGGCAGCGAATGGACTTCATCTTCACGGTCGGCGGCTACGGCCTCATGGCCATGGCTTTCAACACATTCGGTATCGGACTCGGACACGACACCGAGCCCGGACAGGAAAGGTAGATCCGTGCCCCATTTCCCGAAACCAGCCGAAGGCAGCTGGACCGAACACTGGCCCGAGCTCGGCACCGCACCGGTCGACTACACCGACTCGTACGATCCGCAGTTCTTCGAGGACGAGCGCAACGCGATCTTCAAGCGCACCTGGCTCAACGTCGGCCGTGTCGAGAAGCTGCCCCGCAAGGGCAGCTACTTCACCAAGGAACTGCCCTCCGCCGGCCCCGGCACCTCGCTGATCATCGTCAAGGGCAACGACGGTGAGATCCGCGCCTTCCACAACCTGTGCCGCCACCGCGGAAACAAGCTGGTCTGGAACGACTTTCCCGGCGAGGAGGTCGCCGGCAGCTGCAAGCAGTTCACCTGCAAGTACCACGCCTGGCGCTACAGCCTCGAAGGCGATCTGACCTTCGTGCAGCAGGAGGGCGAGTTCTTCGACCTCGACAAGCAGGACTACGGACTCAAGTCCGTGCGCTGCGAGATCTGGCAGGGCTTCATCTTCATCAACCTCGACGACAACGCCCAGCCCCTCGACGAATACCTCGGCCCGCTGGCCAAGGGCATCGAAGGTTACCCGTTCGACAAGATGACCGAAGTCTACAGCTACCGGGCCGAGATCGGCTCCAACTGGAAGCTGTTCATCGACGCCTTCGCCGAGTTCTACCACGCCCCGATCCTGCACATGAAGCAGGCGACCAAGGACGAAGCCGAGAAGCTCGCCGGCTACGGCTACGAGGCACTGCACTACGACATCCAGTCGCCGCACTCGATGATCTCCTCCTGGGGCGGCATGGCCCCGCCCAAGGACCTGAACATGGTCAAGCCCATCGAACGTGTCCTGCGCTCGGGCCTGTTCGGACCCTGGGACCGCCCCGACATCCCCGGCATCTCCGGCGACGAACTGCCCGAAGGCATCAACCCCGGCAAGTACCCGGTCTGGGGCCAGGACTCCTGGGAGTTCTTCCCCAACATGACCCTGCTCATCTGGGCACCGGGCTGGTACCTGACCTACCACTACTGGCCCACCGCCCCGGATCGCCACATCTTCGAGGCCAACCTCTACTTCGTGCCCCCGAAGAACGTCCGCGAACGCCTCGCCCACGAACTGGCCGCGGTCACCTTCAAGGAGTACGCACTGCAGGACGCCAACACCCTCGAAGCGACGCAGACGATGATCGGCACCCGCACCGTCACCGACTTCCCGCTCTGCGATCAGGAAATCCTCCTCCGCCACCTGCACAAGACCGTCGGAGACTACGTCAAGGAGTACCGTGATGGCGCTGCTGCCAACTGAATTCGCCGACCTCGAACCTTTCGCTGCCGACTGGGTCCTGGCCACCGAACCCGAGCGCTACGCAAAGCGCCTGGCCTCCACCATGCCCGAGATGCAGAAGTTCTACGACGCCGCATTCCCGCGCATCGAGGACGCCATCACCTACTGCGACAAATTCGACTACGACGACCTGCCCGACGACGCCCGCGCCCTCGTGCACCTGATGCAGTCGCTCATCATGGTCTCCTTCCCCGTCGAAGTCTGGAAGCAGCCCCGCGTCCCCGACAGCGGCGCGGCCTGGGCCGAAATCATCCACGAACCGGTGGTCTGACGCCCGACGCACGACGAACCGTCCCCCCGCAGCCGATGCGCCGCGGGGGGACGGTTCCGTTCGTCCGGGACCTTTCGGCCGACACCTTCACCGGACACATTCCCCGGACGTTGACGCCCCCCGACAACTGTGGAAATCTGATAGTCAATGAATGAGAGTGCCATTCTCATGAATGAGATTGGATGAGCTCGGGTTCGCCGAGGCGACGAGCTCGGACAGGAAGGTGGACCCGTGCCCCATTTCCCGAAACCAGCCGAAGGCAGCCGGGCCGAAGTCATCCGAGAACCGGTGGTGTAGCGGTGATTACACTCAAGGCCGCCGGCCTTCTCGATGTCGACAGCGGAAAGATCGTGCGCCCCGGCATCATCCGCGTCGAAGACGACAAGATCGTCGGGATCGGCGGTGAACCCGAAGGCGAGGTCGTCGATCTCGGCGACCAGATCCTCCTGCCCGGCCTGATGGACATGGAAGTCAACCTGCTCATGGGCGGGCGCGGCGAGAAACCCGTCTACTCCACGGTCCAGGACGATCCCCCGCTGCGTATGCTCCGCGCGGTCGGCAACGCCCGGCGCACCCTCCGCGCCGGTTTCACCACGGTCCGCAACCTGGGCCTGTTCGTGAAGACCGGCGGCTACCTGCTCGACGTCGCGCTGGGCAAGGCCATCGACGCGGGCTGGGTGGACGGCCCGCGGGTCGTCCCGGCCGGTCACGCGATCACCCCGACCGGTGGTCACCTCGATCCGACGATGTTCGCGGCGTTCGCCCCCGGCGTGCTGGACCTGACCATCGAGGAAGGCATCGCCAACGGTGTCGACGAGGTCCGCAAGGCGGTTCGCTACCAGATCAAGCACGGGGCCAAGCTCATCAAAGTCTGTGTCTCGGGTGGCGTCATGTCGCACACCGGAACACCGGGCGCACAGCACTATTCCGACGAGGAGCTGCGCGCGATCGTCGACGAGGCGCACCGGCGCGGTCTGCGCGTCGCGTCGCACACCCACGGCGCGGACGCCGTCCGCGCGGCCGTCGCCGCCGGAATCGACTGCATCGAACACGGATTCCTCATCGACGACGACGCGATCGACAAGATGGTCGCCGCCGGCACCTATCTGGTTCCCACCACCCGGCTCGCCGACGCGATGGACGTCTCGCACGCGCCGCCGGATCTGCAGGCCAAGGCCGCCGAGATGTTCCCCAAGGCCCGCACCTCGGTCAAGGCGGCCTACGAGGCGGGCGTGAAGATCGCGCTCGGCACCGACGCACCGGCCATCCCCCACGGCAAGAACGCGGACGAACTCGTCGCGCTGGTCGACCGCGGCATGTCCGCACTGGACGCGCTGCGCGCCGCGACGATCACGGCCGCCGAACTGATCGATGTCACCGACCGCGGCCGGCTGGCCGAGGGCCTGCTCGCCGACATCGTCGGCGTCCCGGGCAACCCGCTCGAGGACATCACCGTCACGCAGAACGTGCAGTTCGTCATGAAAGGCGGAAAAGTCTATGTCAACAACTGACGACCTCGTCGAGATCAACCAGCTCCTCGCGCGGTACGCGGTCAACATGACCAAGAACGACGTCGAGGGTGTCATGGCGGTCTTCACCCCCGACGGCACCTACAGAGCCTTCGGCGATGCCTTCACGCTCGACCAGTTCCCCGAGTTGGTCGCCGCGGCACCGAAGGGCCTGTTCATGACGGGCACCGCCCTCGTCGAGCTCGACGGCGACACCGCGACCGGAACCCAGCCGCTGTGCTTCGTCGACCAGACGACCCACAACATGCGCATCGGGTACTACAGCGACACCTACGTCCGCACCGAGGACGGCTGGCGTCTGAAGACCCGGTCCATGACCTTCCAGCGTCGCAGCGGGGCCCACGACTCGGGTATCCCGCACGCCTTCGAGCCGTCGGCATGAACGTCGACGAGTTCCGGTCCGCCCTGCGCGCCTGGCTCGACGAGAACGACCTGACCCCGCCGCCGGACCATTCGCTCGACGGTCAGGTGGCGCAACTGGGCCGGGTGCGCAGGGCACTGTTCGACGCGGACTGGATGCGGTACGGCTGGCCCGTCGAGGTCGGCGGTCTCGGGGGCGACGCGGTGCTGCGGGCCGTGCTCGGCGAGGAGGTCGCCACCCGCGACCTGGCCGAACCGGGGATCTACTCGATGATCGAGGTCCTCGCGCCGACGATGATCTCCTACGCCCGACCCGAACTCGCCGCGGAGATGGTTCCGCTGTTGCTCAGCGGTCGCGAACAGTGGTGCCAGGGCTTCTCCGAGCCCGGCTCGGGCAGCGACCTCGCGTCGCTGAGCACCCGCGCCGTGCAACGCGGCGACGAGTGGGTGATCAACGGCCAGAAGGTCTGGACGAGCCTGGCGCAGTACGCATCCCGCTGTGTGCTGCTCACCCGCACCGCGCCCGGCCACGACGGGATCACCGCATTCTTCGTCGACATGGACACCCCCGGCATCACCGTCAAGCCGCTGCGCACGATGCACGGCATCGACGAGTTCGCCGAGGTGTACTTCGACGACGTCGTGGTGCCCGCGGACCGCATGCTCGGCCGGCCGGGCGACGGTTGGCGGGTCGCGATGGACCTGCTGCCGCACGAACGCTCGACGTGTTTCTGGCACCGGATCGCGTACCTGTTCACGCGTCTGGACAAGTTGCTCGACGAGACCGAACTCGATGCCGACGACGATCTCGGCTCGGCGTATCTGGCGCTGCACACGGTGCGCTGCCGGTCGCGCCTGACCCAGCAGCGACTCGCCGAAGGCGCCGCGCTCGGACCGGAGACCTCGATCGACAAGGTGCTGCTGGCAACGGCCGAACAGCAGTTGTTCGACACCGTGCGCGATCTGCTGCCGGGTGTCCTCGAACTCGAGGATTCTCTGTGGCGACCGGAATTCCTGTACTCGAGGGCCGCCACGATCTACGGCGGCACGGCCGAGATCCAGCGCAACATCATCGCGCGCCGCCTGCTCGACCTGGGGAGGGATCGATGACCGACGCCACCACCGTCGCCGACGCCGCGCAGGCCGAGGAACTGGCACTGCTGGGCGACGCCCTGCGCGGGACCATGACCTCCACACCCGCGCACGAACTCGATTCGGCGCTGGCCGATCTCGGCTGGGGCGACATGCTCACCGAGATGCCCGACGTCGCGATCCCACTGGTGTTCCGACTGCTCGGCGAGATGGGCGCGCACGCCCCGGTGATCAACGACGTCGTACTGCACGCGGCCGGACTGCCCATCGCCGGAACCCTCCCGTTGCCGTTCGCGGGCGGCAGATGGATCGTGTGGGAACGCACCGGCACCGCCGGCACCGCTCTCGACGAGGAGATCCCGCTCCACACCGCCGACGCGGGCGAGGAACTCGACCCCGCGGCGATCGCCGCCGGCCGGCGTGCGCTCGGCTGGTGGCTGGTGGGGACGAGCCGGACCATGTTGTCGCTCGCGCGAACCCACGCCCTCGACCGCACCCAGTTCGGCACGCCCGTCGCGGCGTTCCAGGCGGTGCGACACCGGCTCGCCGAGACCCTCGTCGCGATCGAGGGTGCCGAGGCGACGCTGCTCGCCGCGACCGACGACCTCGGATCGCTGCTGGGGAAGGCCGCGGCAGGGAAGGCCGCGCTGACGGCGGCCCGCCACTGCCAGCAGGTGCTGGGCGGGATCGGATTCACCGCCGAACACGACCTGCACCGGCACATCCGCCGGGCGCTGGTCCTCGACGGATTGCTCGGCAGTGCACGCGAACTCACCCGCGAGGCCGGTGCTTTCATCCGGTCGACGGGTTCGGCTCCGCGTCTCGTCCACCTGTAGAACCTCGGAAGCACGAAGGAGGGGCGCCCGCGGTGCGGGCGCCCCTCCTTCGTGTTACGGGATCAGCAGCCCGGGACGGGAGCGCCGCCGCCCTGGATCGCGAGCAGCGTGCAGAAGGTGGTCGCGCTGACCTTCCACGTGCCGTCCTGCTGGATGGCGTTGCCGGACTGGTCCGGAAGCACGGGAGCACCGTTCATGAGCAGCGTCCACTTGACGTCGGCGTTCTCCGGGTCGGAGAGGGTCACGCCCTCGACCGTCGCGGTCGTGGCCATGGCCTGCGGGTTCGATGTCATCGCTTCGAGCGTCGGCAGGAACACGTCGCCGTTCTCGACGAGCGCGGCACGCTCGGCCGGCGGGGTGGCGCCGTTGAAGAACGTGACGTAGGCGTTCGTGACGGCCTCGGTCGTCGCCGGATCCGCCGCTTCACCGGCTGCAGCCGCCGTGGTCGTCTCGGTGGCGGTGGCCTCGGTCGTCTCGGTCGTGGTGGTCGCCGTGGTCGTGGTGCTGTCGCTGGAGCTGTCGTCGTCGCTGCTGCAGCCCACGAGGGTGACGGCCGCAACCGCCACCATCCCGAAGGTGGCGACAGCACGACGGATGTTCGAAACGCGCATGACGGATCCTCTCCGGTGGACGAACCGGTTTCGTCCACCACTGTGTTGGAACTTCCCCCCAGGTCCCTGCGAGAGTACGTTGCCGACTCGCCCCGGGAAGGCCTTTTCGCCCCTCGAATTCCGTTGCCGTCCAGATGGTCCGGCAGCGGATGCGGGCGACGTTACTCGATCTTCGACTTCATCTCGTCCAGGTTCACCAGGATCGGGAATCCACCGACGCTCAGCGCGTTGCCGTGACCGGTCTGGTGGACGTCGAACACCGACTGGATGGCCGCGTAGAAGCCCTGCACGTCCAGGGTCTGATTGACGGCACGCTTGGCCTGCCGCAGCCCGAACGGAGGCATCGACGCGATCTTCGTCGCGAGTGCGCGGGTCTCCTCGTCGAGACGGTCGCGGGGCACGACCTTGTTGACCATCCCGGTCTGCTCGGCTTCGTGCGCGGTGACCGGGCGGCCCGTGAACAGGATCTCCTTGGCCTTGCGTGGACCGAGTTCCCATGTGTGCCCGTGGTATTCGACCCCGCCGATTCCCATCAGGACGACGGGATCGGAGAAGGACGCGTCCTCGGACGCGATGATGAGGTCGCACGGCCAGCACAGCAGCAGCCCACCGGCGATGCAGCGACCCTGGACGGCGGCGATCGACGGCTTCGGGATGTTCCGCCAGCGCAACGAGTACTCGAGATAGCGGCGACTCTCGTTGGAGTAGATCAGTTCGAGCGTGATCTTCAGATCGTCGGGAACCTTGGTGCCGAGATCGTGTCCGGCGGAGAAGTGTTTGCCCTCCGCCCGCAACACGATGACGGAGACGTCCGGGTCGGCGGCGGCACGCATCCAGGTGGCGTCGAGTTCGTCGAGCAACTCCGCGTTCTGGGCGTTGGCCGCCTCGGGACGGTTGAGCGTGATCGTGGCGATCTTGTCGGCTACCTCGTACAGGATGTACACGGCTGCAACCTCACCCCCGGGGAAGGCCGAGCACACGCTCGGCGACGATGGTCCTCTGAATCTCCGACGTACCACCGGCGATGGTGCCCGCGAAACTGCGGACGTAACGCTCGAACCAGCCGGTCGAGAAGTGGTCGTTGTTCCAGGGATTGAACGGTGCCGTCCAGTTCGGGTGGACGAGACCGTCCTCCCCCGCCGCGTCGAGTGCGTGTTCGGATGCGGACTGCACCGCTTCGGATCCGAGCAGCTTGAGCACCGACAGGGCCGCGACGTCCTGTTCACCGCGGGCGGCCCGCGCCAGCGCGGCCGAACCCAGCAGCCGCAGGCTCTGCAGGTCCATCGCGAGGGTCGCGTACCGATCGCGGTCGAGCACCGTGAGCGGCCGGAAGTCCTCGACCAGATCCTGGAGGCGGTCCGCGAAACTGAGCCAGAGCAGCGTACGTTCGTGCCCCAGCGCGCCGTTCGCGACGCCCCAGCCCCCGTTGAGTTCGCCGATCAGATTCTCCGCGGGCACCCGCACGTCCGTGAAGAAGACCTCGTTGAAGTCGAAGTCCTCCGACGACGCGACCGAGGCGAACGGGCGCCGCACGACACCGGGTGTGTCCGTCGGAATCAACAGCACGCTGATTCCCTTGTGCTTGGGCGCATCCGGATCCGTCCGCACGAAGGTGAGGAGCACGTCCGCGTCGTGTGCGCCGGACGTCCAGACCTTCTGCCCGTTGACGACGAAGTGATCACCGTCGAGCACCGCCCTGGTGCGCAAACCCGCGAGATCGGATCCGGCGCCGGGTTCGCTCATGCCCAGTGCTGCGGTGATCTCCGCGCGCAGGATCGGAACGGCCCAGCGCTGCTTCTGTTCCGGCGTGCCGAACGACAGGATCGACGCGGCGATGATCCCGAGTCCCTGCGGGTTGAAGCTGTGGTAGATCCGGCGGCGGGACAGTTCCTCGAGGTGCACGTACTGCTGCAGGATCGTGGCGTTGCGTCCACCGAACTCGGGCGGGTTGCCCGGCAGCAGCCAGCCGTTGTCGAACTGCAGCCGCTGCCACGGGCGGGCCCAGTCCGGCACATCCGCGCTCGAGCCGGGGCGGACGCCGGTGGCGGCGCCGTCGGGCAGGTTCTCCTCGAGGAAGGCCACGAACTCGGCGCGGAAGTCCTCGACATCGGCATCAAAGGTGAGTTGCACGGTACTCCTCGGCGATCAGCGCCCGATGCTCTGCCGCACCCCCGAGCAGATGCTCGCCGGCCTTGGCGCGCTTGAGCGCGAACTGAAGGTCGTTCTCCCAGGTGAATCCCATGGCACCGAACAGTTGGATGCCGTTGCGGAACACCACGGATTGGCATTCGCCCGCGGCGGCCTTGGCCATCGACGCGGCCACGCGCCGGCGGGGATCGTTCTCCGCGATCGTCAGGGCCGCGTAGTAGGCCAGCGCGCGTGCCCGTTCGATCGCAACGTGCATGTCGACGGCCTTGTGCTTGACCGCCTGGAACGAGCCGATCGGAACTCCGAACTGCTGACGTTCCCGGACGTGCCCGAGCACCATGTCGAGGATCCGTTGGCACGCACCGACGACGGTCAGCGCGAGCCCGGTCAGTGCCAGGTGGCGGGCCGGCTCCACGTCCACGTCGACGCGCCGGTCCTCGGAGATCCGGACTCCCCGGAACGCCACCTCGGCGAGGTGCAGCACCGGGTCGAAGACCGGGCTCCGTGCGACGACGGCCTGCTCGGCCGGCACGACGAACACCCCCGCCTCGGTGACGACGGCCAGCCGGTCGGCACGGTCGCCGTCGAGGACGTGGTGCGCGGTGCCGTCGAGGATCCACTCGTCGCCCTCGCGGCGCACGCCCACACCCTTGTAGATCGCGGCACCGGCGAGTCCGGCATCGTCGAACCCCGGTGCAAGAGGAGCGAACTGGGTCATCGTCGCGAGATAGGGAGTGGGGTCGGTCGCCCGGCCCAGCTCCTCGAGGACGATGGCGAGTTCGACCGTGGTGTCCGGGTCCGTCAGTGCGGTCCATCCGAGGTCGATGTAGGTCTTCCACAGAGGGGACGGGTCGGCGCCGCTGTCGACGATGTTGCGGACCAGCGTGGGCGAGCATTCCTTGGCCGTGACCTCACGGACGGTCTTCTGCCATAGCCGCTGATCGGAGTCGAACTCGAAGAGCATCCCGGCCTGCCTCCTTGGCTGAGCTGTGGTGCACGATGTCGATGCGAGAATAACATTCTCGCTTGACGAAAGTAATAGTCTCTATTTATCGGCGACACAGGCGCAGTCGGCGCACTGCGCAAGGAAACTCTCCGGTACAGTTGCTCGCATGTTCGGTACACGTGTCACAGAACAGAGCCGGTGGTGACCGGCCCCAGCGAAGAGCCGGCCTGGAAGCAGCGCGCAGTCGAGCGCTCCATCAGGACCGCCAAGATCCGGGCCGAACAGCGAGTGCAGCGCTTCCTCGACGCGGCTCAATCGATCATCGCCGAAAAGGGCAGCACGGATTTCACCGTGCAGGAGGTCGTGGACCGGTCCAAGCAGTCGCTGCGCAGCTTCTACCTGCAGTTCGACGGCAAGCACGAGCTGCTGCTCGCGCTCTTCGAGGACGCCCTCAGCCGCTCCGCCGACCAGATCCGCGCCGCGGCGTCCGGCCAGGACGCGCCGCTCGACCAGCTCCGCGTGGCGGTCGAGTTGCTGTTCGAGTTCTGCCGGCCCGACCCGAGCGCGCAGCGTCCGCTGTTCACCGACTTCGCGCCGCAGCTGCTGCTCACGCATCCCGCCGAGGTCAAGGTCGCGCACTCCTCGATGCTCGCGCTGTTCACCGAGCTGATGGAGAAGGTCGCCGCCTCCGGCGAGCTGCGCCCAGGCGCCAACCCGCGCCGACTGGCCGCGATGACGATGCAGACCGTCATGTTCATCGCACAGTCCGCGGGCGCCCCCGACGACGCGACCATCAAGCCGATCTCGGCCGAGGAAGTCTGGACCTTCTGCTCCCGCGGATTCGCCGGTAACTGAGGAATCGTCGGCGAGAATCGTATTCTCAATCGGGGATAGTTCGCTTACACTGGCGGCGTGCCCGATCTCTGGAACGACCTTCTGGCCTGCCTCGAGCTGCGCGCCGACGCCTCGGCAGACCTTCCCGACAGCGACACCCCCGCGACATCGGCGGTGTTCGAGGGAACGAACCAGCAACTCGAATACCACCGTTTGTTCGGCGGTCAACTCCTCGGCCAGTTCGTCCGCGCCGCGGAGGCCGCGTGCCCGACGAAGCGCATCAAGTCGCTGCACGCCCTGTTCCCCCGCGAGGGCAAGGCGTCGGAACCCGTCCGCTACGAGGTCACCCGCCAGCACGAGGGACGTTCGTTCGCCACGCTGAGCATCGTCGCGAGCCAGTCGTCGGGTGTCATCGGCACCGCGTCGGTTTCGATGCACGTGGGCGAGGACGGCCCCGAACTACAGACCGTCGAGTCCGTTCCGCCGGTGCTCGGCGAGAACGACCGTGCCCGCGTCGACCTCATCCCGTGGGAGATCCGGACGACCGAGGATCTCAACTCGTACGAGTCCTCGCCGCCCGAGTACGAAATGTGGATGCGCACACCGGAAGTCGATCCCGCGCTGGCCCCGGCCCTGACCGCGTACGCAACCGATCTGACCCTCATCGGAACCGCCCTGCGACCGCTCGAGGGCCTGGCCCAGACCGGCAACGGCACCGTCTTCACCTCGGCCGTCACCTCCCACACCCTGTGGTTCCATCGTCCGTTCCGCACCGACGAATGGCTGCTGGTGCGTCAGCACAGCCCGCTCATCGCCCACGGCCGGTGCTTCGGCCGGGGCGACGTGCTCGACGAGAAGGGGACGCTCGTCGCCTCCTTCGCGCAGGAAGCCCTGCTCCGCCTGCCCCGCCCCTGACCCGATCGAGGTTTCGTTGGATCCGAAAGCCTTGTCCGACAACGCTGTCGGCCTATCCGTGCCGGAACACACGTACCGGGTGGTCCAGTGGGCCACCGGCAACATCGGCACGCGTGCCCTGCGCGGGGTCATCGGGCATCCGAACCTGGAACTGGCCGGGCTGTACGTCCACACACCGGAGAAGGCCGGTCGCGACGCCGGCGACCTCTGCGGCACGGACCCGACCGGCGTCACCGCGACCACGGACATCGACGACGTTCTCGCACTCGGCGCGGACTGTGTGCTGTACATGCCGCGCCTGTTCGATCTCGACGAGGTGTGCCGAATCCTCGCCTCCGGCAGCAACATCGTCACCACCCGCGGCGAGTTCCACCACCCGACGGCGATGGATCCGTCGGCCCGCGCCGAGGTCGAGGACGCGTGCGCGCTCGGCGGCACGTCGATCCACAGCACCGGAAGCAGCCCGGGATTCGTCACCGAGGCACTGCCGTTCGTACTCACCTCGATCCAGCGCAAGCTCGACCGGCTCGCGATCGACGAGTACGCCGACCTCTCGCAGCGCAATTCACCCGGAATCCTGTTCGACATCATGGGTTTCGGTCGCGAGCCGGCCACCTTCGAGGACTACCGCATCGACCACATCCGGTCGAACTTCGGCCCGTCGCTGCACTCGGTCGCCGACGCACTCGGGCTGCGGTTCGATTCCGTCGAAGCCCACGGCGAATTCGCCACGGCACGCACGCAGGTCATCATCGCGGCGGGCACAATCGAGCCAGGTACCGTTGCCGCACAGCGGATCACGGTCACAGGTATGCGCGACGGACGAGCGCTCCTCCGGTTCCGCGCGACCTGGTACTGCACCACCGACGTCGACGTCGACTGGGACATCCGTCCGACGGGATGGCACATCGACGTCGCCGGCGATGCACCGCTCGACATCGACATCCGCTTCCCGATCCCCTTGGAGCGGATGAGCGCCGTGTCCCCCTCCTACACCGCGAACCGGGCGGTGAACGCCGTGCCGGTGGTGTGCGCGGCGGCGCCGGGCATCCGCACCACCGCCGAGCTGCCGCAGGTGCTCGCCGCCCTGGGGTGAGCGAAAACCTCAGGGACGGCCGAGCAGCCGCGCGGCCGCGCTGTACGGATCGGTGCTCCCGTCCGCGACCGCGGCGGCCAGATCGTCGAGTTCCGGCAGCGAACGCAGCTGCGACAGGGCCAGGGACAGGATCTGGGACCGTGCCCGGGCGGCGCGGCGTTCCCCGCTGTCGGCGCGCTGATGCAGTTCGATCGCATCCATCAGCGCGTCGACGCCCTCGCCCTTCGACGCGACGAGCATGAGGATCGGAACGTCCGTCTCCGCCTTCAGATCCCGGACCGTCCGATCGGCGCCCTCGCGGTCCGCCTTGTTCACCACGAGCAGGTCGGCGACCTCGAGCAGACCGGCCTTCGCGGCCTGGATCGCGTCGCCGCCACCGGGGTTGAGGAGCACGACCGTCGGATCGGCGACCGCCGCGATCTCGATCTCGGACTGTCCGACCCCGACGCTCTCGAGCAGCACCACGTCGTAGCCGAGTGCGGCGAGCAAGCGGATCGCGGCGGGTACCGCGGCGGACAGGCCGCCGAGATGGCCGCGCGCCGCGAGCGAACGGATCAGCACATCGGGGTCGTTGACGTGGGCGGCCATGCGGATCCGGTCGCCGAGCAGCGCTCCCCCGCTGTACGGGGAGGACGGGTCGACGGCGAGCACCGCGACCCGGAATCCGCGCTCGCGGTATGCGGTGACGAGCACACCGACGGTCGTCGACTTACCGGCGCCGGGTGGTCCGGTCACCCCGACCACCCGCACGGGCACCGGGTCGAGAGCGGCGAGCACCTCGTCGCGCCGGTCGTCCTCGACCATCGTCAGCAGCCGTCCCGCCGCGCGCACGGATCCGGTGCGCGCGGCGGCGAGGAGTTCGTCGATCGTCACGGCGCACCGGATCCGTTGCTCGTTGCTGCGGCTGTCACGGAGCGGGCACCTCGATGACCGTGGCCGAGCCCATACCTCCGCCCGCGCACATCGCGGCCACGCCGACTCCGCCGCCGCGGCGGCGCAGTTCGTGCACCAGGGTCACGAGCATGCGCGCCCCGGTCGCGGCGACCGGGTGCCCGAGACCGCAGCCGCTGCCGCTGACGTTGACCTTGTCGGGATCGATGTCGAGGAGCTTGATGGTCGCCACGCACATCGCGGCGAACGCCTCGTTGATCTCGAACAGATCGACGTCGCAGAAGGTCATACCGGCGCGACGCAGCGCCTTCGGGATCGCTTGCACCGGAGCGAGTCCGGTGCGGGCGGGATCGACCGCGACCGACGCCCACGACCGGATGTAGCCGAGTGCGGGCAGGCCGAGGCTGTCGCTCGCGATCGCGAGGGCCGCAGCGGCGTCGTTCGCGCCGCACGCGTTGCCGGCGGTGATGCTGAAACCTTCGATCTCCGGGTGCAGGACCTTGAGGGAAGCAAGCTTCTCGAGGGTGGTGTCGCGGCGCGGATGCTCGTCGACGGCGAACAACCCGTGCGGAGTCTCGATCGGGACGATCTCCTCCTTGAACCGGCCCTCGTCGATGGCGGCGATCGCGTTGCGGTGCGAGCGCAGCGCCCACGCGTCCATCTCCTCGCGGGTCACACCGGCTTCGACGGCCGCATTCCAGCCGACGGTGATGGACATGTCGCGGTTGGGGGCGTCCGGGCGGTCCGGGTGGGTCGGCGAGTTCCACGGCACCCAGTCCTCACCGGAGCGCATCAGGGAGCGCGGCGACGTGGAGGCCGAGTTCACGCCACCGGCGATGATCAGCTGGTCCATGCCCGCCTTGATGCTCGCCGCGGCGGTCTGGACCGCGGACTGCCCGGCCGCGCAGTGCCGGTTCAGTGCCAGACCCGGCACGTCGGTCAGTCCCGCCGTGATCGCGGCGTGGCGGGCGATCACGCCGCCGCCGTAGAGCCCTTCGCCGAGGATGACGTCGTCGATCGCCTTCGGGTCGAGGTCCTTCGCGGTCTCGGCCACGATGTGGTTCGCGAGGTCGAACGCGCTGGTGTCGCGGAGCGTGCCCTTGACGGCCGTACCGATCGGGGTGCGCAGCGCGGAGACGATGACGGCTTCAGGCATTGGTGTTCTCCAGTTCGGTCAGTAGGGTCCGGCGCAGGAGTTTTCCTGTTTCGGTCTTGGGGAGTTCGTCGCGGAACACCACGGTGTCCGGCGTCTTGGAGGACCGCAGCCGGTCCTTGACCCACGCGGTGATCTCGTCCGGATCCGCATCGCCCACAAGTACCGCGACGATCCGCTGACCCCATTCGGGGTCGGCGACACCGACGACCGCGGCCTCGGTGATCCCGGGGTGCTCGAGCAGGACGTCCTCGATCTCGGCGGGGGCGATGTTCTCGCCGCCGCGGATGATGGTGTCGTCCGCGCGCCCCTCGATGAACAGGTAGCCCTCGTCGTCGACGTGGCCGAGGTCGCGGGTGGCGAACCAGCCCTGTTCGTCGAGGACGCTGCGCCCGCCGTACTCCCCGGAAATCTGCTCGCCGCGGACGAACACCAGCCCGGTCTCTCCCGGGGCGACGAGTTCGCCTGCCTCGGTGCGGATTTCGATCTCGATGCCCGGCAGCGGGCGGCCGACGGAGCCGAGCCGGTCGCGGACGGCCGCGTCGTCGGACGCGAGAGCCGTCCGGTGGTCGTCGGGTCCGAGCACCGCGATCGAGGACGCGGTCTCGGTGAGTCCGTAGGCGTTCACGAACCCGGTGTCCGAGAAGGCCCGCAGAGCGTGCTCGAGGACGGGACGCGGAGTCCGCGATCCGCCGTAGGCGAGGCTCTGCAGCGACGGCACGTCGGCCGGCGCGTCGCCGAGCACGGCGACGATCCGCGCCAGCATGGTCGGCACGAGCATCGCGTGGGTGACCTTCTCCCTGCGGACGGTGCCGAGCCAGGTCTCGGGATCGAAGGCGTCGAGGTAGACCACGCGACGGCCCGTGTACAGGTTCGACAGCAGATTCGTCAGGCCCGCAATGTGATACGGCGGGACGGACACGAGCGAGGCGTCGGTTTCCTCGGCGGAGGCGAACTCCATCGTGTTGAGCACGTACGCCAGCAGGTGGCGGTGCCGCAGCACCGCGGGCTTGGGATCCGACGTGGTGCCGCTGGTGTAGATGATCGCCGCGACGGCGTCGCCGTCCCACTCGGGCGCGACCTCGACGCGTTCGTCGACTCCACCGCGACCCCCGTCGACGCCGACGAGGTCGCCGGGAGCGAGTTCGAGCGCCCCGGGGTGCCGATCTCGCAGCGCCGTCAGCTGGGCTTCACCGAGCCGGTAGTTCAGTGCCACGAACGGCACCCCGGCGAGCGCGGCACCGAACAGCGCCACGGGATAGGCCAGATGGTTCGTGCCCAGGTACAGCACGGCCGGATACCCGCGGAAACGGTTCGCGGCGACGCGGGCCCGGTCGTGGAGTTCGGGGCCCGTGAGGGAGCGGCCGTCGTAGGTCACGACAGCTCGATCGCCGTTGCTTGCGGCCATTTCTAGAATCATGCTGATGTTCATGAGAACATTATTCTCTCAAGCAGAGAGCTGTAGTTGCAAGAAGGGAAACCAACATGCAGATCACCGGTAGTTCAGCGATCGTCGTCGGCGGAACCGGCGGCCTCGGCGAGGCCACCGTGCGCCGTCTCCACGCCGGCGGAGCGAAGGTCGTCGTGGCCGACGTCAACGACGACAAGGGCAAGGCGCTCGAGGAGGAGCTGGGCGTGCGCTACGTCCGCACCGACGCCGGCAGCGAGGAATCGGTGCTCGCCGCGATCGCCGAAGCCGAATCGCTCGGACCGCTGCGCGTGTCGGTGGACTGCCACGGTGGCCCGGCCGGCGGCGGGCGGCTCGTCGGCAAGGACGGCAGCCCGATGCCGCTCGAGAACTTCACCAAGACCATCGAGTCGTACCTGGTCTCGGTGTTCAACGTGATGCGCCTGGCCGCCGCCGCCATCGCCCGGCAGGAGCCGCTCGAGGACGGGCAGCGCGGTGTCATCGTCAACACGGCGTCGATCGCCGCCTACGAGGGCCAGATCGGTCAGCTCCCCTACTCGGCCGCGAAGGGCGGCGTCGTCGGCATGACCCTGGTCGCCGCGCGTGACCTGTCGCCGCTCGGCGTCCGCGTCGTCACGATCGCACCCGGCACGTTCCTCACGCCCGCCTACGGCAAGGCCGGCGACCAGCTCGAGGCCTACTGGGGTCCGCAGGTGCCGCATCCCAAGCGCATGGGCCGCTCCCCCGAATATGCGACGCTCGTCGCGTCGATCGTCGAGAACGACTACCTCAACGGCGAGGTCATCCGCCTCGACGGCGCACTGCGGTTCCCGCCGAAGTGACCGCTCTCGACGGCAAGGTCGCGTTCGTCGCCGGTGCCAGCCGTGGCATCGGCGCCACGGTGGCCGCCGCACTCGCCGAGGCGGGTGCGGCGGTCGCGGTCGCGGCACGCTCGGAGAACGAGGGCCGGCTGCCCGGCACGATCCATTCGGTCGCGGACCGGATCGTCGCGGCGGGCGGTCGCGCCCTGCCGGTGCCGTGCGACGTCACCGACGAGGAGTCCGTCGAGGCGGCGATCGCCGCGACGGTCGCCGAATTCGGCGGCCTCGACATCGTGGTCGCCAACGCAGGGGTGCTGTGGCAGGGCCCGATCGAGACGACCCCGCTCAAACGGTGGCAGCTGTGTCTCGACGTCAACACCACCGGCGTGTTCCTGGTGACCAAGTCGGCGATTCCGCATCTGCGCGCGCGTGGCGGCGGATCGCTGATCGCGGTGACCACCACCGGCGTGACGATGACCGACCGCGGATCCAACGCGTACTGGGTGTCGAAGGCCGCGGTCGAACGGCTCTATCTGGGACTCGCGTCGGACCTGCGCGGCGACAACATCGCCGTGAACTGCCTGAGCCCGTCCCGGGTCGTTCTCACCGAGGGCTGGACCGCCGGCGGCAGCGGCATCGAGATTCCGCCGGAGATGGTCGAGCCACCGGAGACGATGGGCGCGGCGGCGGTGCTGCTGGCCGCGCAGGACGCCTCCGGGATCACCGGCACCGTTCAGCGGTCGGAAACGCTCTAGCGCTACGCGCCGGTGTGCCTTTGTGGCGGCTCCCACCGCCACAAAGGCACACCGGGCCGTCAGGCCTTTTTTGTGAGCCTGGCAATGTTCGCGCGGAAGTCGTCGCTCTGGAACGTCAGGTCCTCCGCGGTCATCGCGTAGTCCAGGCTCGCGAGGATCGCGCGCTCGAGGTGGATGTTCACCAGCCGCTTCGTGCTCTCGACCGCCTTCTGCGGAAGCTCGGAGATCTTCTTCGCCGCGGCGAGGGCCTCGGTGAGCGGATCGGCGACGACGTGGTTGGCCAGACCGAGCGCGAGCGCCCGCTCCGCCGGGATCCGCGTGCCGAGGAGCGCGAACTCCTTGGTCTGCAGCAGGCTGATCTGCAGCGGCCACGTGAGCGGCCCGCCGTCGGCCGCGACCAGGCCGACCTGCACGTGCGGATCGGCGAGGTACGCATGCTCCGCCATGTAGACGACGTCGCTGAGCGCCACCAGGCTGCAGCCCAGGCCGACGGCCGGGCCGTTGACGGCGGCGATCACCGGAATCCGGCAGCGCGCCATCCCGATCACCAGCTCGCGGCCGTCCGCGATGGTCTTCGCACGCAGATCCGCGTCCTCGGCCAGCTCCGCGAGGTACGCGAAATCGCCGCCCGCGGAGAACGCCTTGCCGGCACCGGTGATCACCGCGGCGCGCGCGGTGCGGTCGGCGGACAGTTGCGGCCACAGCTGCGCGAGCCCGTGGTGCAGGTCGTCGTTGACCGCGTTGAGCGCATCCGGGCGGTTCAGCGTGATGATGCGCAGCGGACCGTCCGCGCGAACGTCGATCTCTTCCGGCATGTCGTACATGTCAAACTCCCAATCCGAGGATGCGCGAGGCCACGATGTTCTTCTGGATCTGCGACGTTCCACCCATGACGGACTGCGCGCGGCTGTACATGTACGTGCCGAGCATCTCCGCGTCGCGGGTGCCGGCCTCCGACAGGGCCGCGTGACCGACGGATTGCTCGACCCAGGTCATGAGCAGCTTGTCGAGCGAGCCCTCCGAGCCGTGGGTCAGACCGTCGAGCTGCTCGGACAACCGGCGGCGCACGTGCAGCCGCAGCATCTCCGATTGCACTGCCGCCCAAGCGAGTTCGTCGGACGGCGGGCCGTCGGACCGGGCCGCGAGTTCGCGGACGGTCTTCGCATAGCGGGCCGCGAACCCGAGTGTCGACGGTTCGCGCTCGTGCCCGACCACCGTCATGGCCAGCTTCCAGCCCTCACCGGGGTTGCCGACCATCCGCGACGCCGGGACACGCGCACCGTCGAACAGCACCTGCCCGAACTCCTTGGTGACGCCGCTGATCATCTTCAGCGGTCGCTGTTCGATCCCGTCCTGGTGCATGTTCACGATGAACGCCGAGATGCCCTTGTGCCGCGGCTTGTCCGGTTCGGTGCGGGCGAGCAGCAGGCACCAGTCGGCGACGTCGGAATAGCTCGTCCAGATCTTGTGCCCGTGGATGACGTACTCGTCGCCGTCGCGGGTCGCGGTGGTCGTGAGCGAGGCCAGGTCCGATCCGGCGCCCGGTTCGCTGAAGCCCTGGCACCAGCGTTCGGTGCCGTTGATCATGCCGGGCAGGAACTCCTGCTGCAGTTCCTTGCTGCCGTGGTGACCGAGACCGATCACCAGATAGCCGAGGCTCGGCCGGGCCGGTGCACCGGCGATCGCGAGTTCCTCGTCGAGGATCACGTCGTAGACGGGCGGCAGGTCCTGTCCCCCGAATTCCTTCGGCCAGGACAGCCCGAAGAATCCGGCGTTGTACAGCGCCCGATGCCACTCGGGCTGTTTCGCCCAGTACTCGTCGCCCGATGTCGGGAATTGCTTGGCCGTGGTCGCGAGCCAGGACCTCAGACGGTCGCGGAACGCGGCTTCCTCCGGCGAATCACGAAACTCCAAGGTCGATCTCCTTCAGGCTCACGGGGAACAGTTCGGTGGACGCGAGCGCCCGCCGCAGGTAGACGTGCGCGAGGCATTCCCAGGTGTTGCCGATGCCACCGTGCACCTGGATCGAGGTCTCGCAGATCGTGAAAGCGGCTCGCGCGCAGTAGATCTTCGCGACCCGGGAAGCCTGGATCGCCTCGGCGGTGTCGAGTTCGTCGACCGCCCACGCCGCGTGCCGCAGCACGCTGATCGACCCTTCGATCAGCGCCTGGCTCTCGGCGAGCATGTGCGCGACCGCCTGGTACGACCCGATGGTGTGGCCGTACTGCTCGCGCATCTTCGCGTAGTCGACGGCGAGGTCCTGCGCACCGCGGGATACGCCGACGAGGTCGGCGGTGGTCGCGACGAGAGCGAGCGCGTACCAGCGGTCCGCGTCGGCGGCGGACAGTTCGCCGAGCGGCTCGCCCGGCTCGCCGAGTTCCGCGAAACAGCGGGTCAGGTCCGCGGCGGCGGCGATGTCGGCACCGACGGGCGCCGAAAGGATCTGCCTGTCCCGCAGGATCACCGCATCGGTGAGGCCGCGCGCGTCGACCGCTTCGGAGCCGACACCGATCGCCCACGGCGACTGGTCGTCGCCGAGGTGACGCCGCAGGTCGTCTGCGAGGACGGGACCGAGGAAGGGTACGTCGACGAGACCGCGACCGAACTCCTCGGCGACGATCGCGACCTCGACACCGGACGCGCCGTCGGAGCGCAGGGCGCGCCAGCCGGTCGTGTCGACCGCCTTCTCGAGCCGGGCGACCCGGCTGTCGTCGTCGAGATCCTGGACCGATCCAGGACCGAGGTCGTCGGCGAGTTTCGCTGCCGCATCACGTAATTGTCGTTGTTCACTCGTCAGACGGACGTCCATAGCGCTCCTTGAGTACTCGGCGCAACACCTTGCCGGAGGGCAGGCGAGGGATTTCGGGGACGAACAGGACCCGGCTCGGGCGTTTGTAAGACGCCAGCCGGTCGCCGACCAGGGCGATCAGTTCGGCTTCGGTGACCGGCCCGCCGGTCGTGACCGCGGCGAGGACGGCCTCGCCGGTCACCGGGTCGGGCACGCCGAACACCGCGCAATCGGTGACCTCGGGATGTCCGTGCAGCACGCTTTCGACCTCGGCGGGCGCGACCTGGAATCCCTTGACCTTGATCATTTCCTTCGACCGGTCGGTGATCCGCAGCCAGCCGTCCTCGTCGAGGTAGCCGACGTCGCCGGTGCGGTACCAGCCGTCGGCGAAGGCGTCGGGGTTCGCATCGGCCGGAAGGTAACCGGCCATGAGGGAGTCGGCGCGGGCCTGGATTTCGCCGACACCGCCCGCCGGCAGCACCTCCCCGGTGTCCAGTGACACCACGCGCACCGTCACGCCGGGGACGGGACGCCCGACGCTGTCCAGCCGCGCACCGGCGACCGGATTGCAGGCGATGACCGGGAGTTCGCTCGCGCCGTAGGCAGGCAACCACCCGACGCCGGTGCGGCGGGTGACGGTGTCGGCGACGCTCGCCGTGACCGGGGTGGCGCCCCACATGATGTAGCGCAGCGACGACAGGTCGTACGACTCGAGATGCGGATGCTGCGCGATCGCCAGCGCGATCGGCGCGACGGCCATCTCGACGGTGATCCGGTCGCGTTCGATGTGCCGGAGCATCACGTCGATGTCGAAGCGGCGATGCAGCCGGAACCACGCGCCGACCTCGAGGGCGGTGACGATGTTGAGGATCCCGAGGATGTGAGACGGCGGCGTGAGCACCTGCATCCGGTCCGCGGACGTCAGTTGCAGCGCGTCGCGCCAGTGCGCGACGGCGGCGGCGAGGGAGCCGTGGGTGTGCCGGACGGCCTTGGGCAGCCCGGTCGTGCCCGAACTGAACACCAGTACCGCCTCGACGTCCGGGTCGTGGGCGGTTGTCGTGCCGTCACCGATCGCGGGTGGGATCGGCTCGTCGAGGTGCAGCATGTCGGCGTGCTCGGCGAGGACCGGATTGTCGCCGACCGCGGCAACCGGCCGCGTCACCTCGAGGGCGTGCACGACCTCGTCGTGCTTGTAGGCCGGGCTGAGCAGCACGACGGACGCCCCGAGGCGCCAGATCGCCTGCACGGCCACGACGAACTCGGGCCGGTTCGACGACATCAAGGCGACCCGGTCGCCGGCGCCGACGCCACGTTCGGCGAGCCGGACCGCCAGGCCCGCCGCGAGCGCGTCGAGCTCGACGCGGCTGTAGGCACGGTCCTCGAACACCAGGGCGGTGGTGGTGTTCCGCGTCCGGTCGATCGTGGGGTCCGACAACTGCGCCTCGTCTCGGGTGGGTGTTCGACGTTGAGAAGATCCTATATCGTAGGTGAGAATATAATTCTCCAGGCAGTAGAACAATCCCCGAGGAGGAGACGATCCATGGCGAGACCCCCTATGTTCCAGCGGGCGCGGGTGACCCGGATCGTGAAGGAGACCTCCGACGCCCGGTCGTTCGTCCTGGCGCCCGTGGACGGCCCGTTCACCTACCGGGCGGGGCAGTTCCTGAACTTCAAGGTCACCGTCGACGGCACCGAGCTGTACCGGTCGTACTCGATGTCCAGCGCACCCGAAAGCGACGACGAACTCACGGTCACCGTCAAGCGCGTACCCGGCGGCAAGGTGTCGAACTGGCTGCTCGACAACGTCTCCGAGGGCGACGAGGTGGAGATCAGCCGCCCCACCGGCACCTTCCTGCTGCGGGAGAGCGACAAGCCGCTCCTCGGATTCAGCGGCGGCAGCGGCATCACCCCGATCCTGTCGCTCGCCAAGTCCACCCTGGCCACCACCGATCGCCCCGTCCGGTTGCTGTGCGCCGACCGCGACCAGCCGTCGGCGATCTTCGAATCCGTTCTCGAGGCGCTGGTTGAGCAGTACCCGGACCGGCTGACGGTCGTGCGCCATCTCGACGACGAGAAGGGCCTGCTCGACGCCGAGGCCATCCGCGCGTTCGTCGGCAGCGACGTGGACGCGGACAGCTACCTGTGTGGCCCCGAACCGTTCATGGATCTGATCGAGTCGACGCTGCCCGGCCCGGGCGGCGTGTTCAGCGAGCGCTTCGGCATCCCGCCGGCACCGGCTTCCACCGAACAGCCCGCCGCCCCCGCCGCCGAGGAATCCGGCGAGCTCGAGGGGACCGTGACGATCTTCGTCGGACGCAAGAAGGGATCGGTACCGCGCCACGCCGGCGAAACCATCCTCGAAAGCGCCCGCCGCGCCGGATTGACCCCGCCGTTCTTCTGCGAGATGGGCAACTGCGGCACCTGCATGGCGCTGGTGACCGAGGGTTGCGCGACGATGCGCACCAACGAGGCACTTTCGGACGACGAGGTCGAGGAAGGCTACGTGCTCACGTGCCAGGCCGTGCCGGACACCCCGTCGATCAAGGTCAAGTACGAGTGACCGAAACCCCTCGTGCGTGGTTTCGGTAGCACCGGCTACCGAAACCACGCACAAGGGGGAAGGGTCAGGTGTGCGCAGGAAGTGCGCCGTGCTCACCGAGCCGCGGCGGCGCGCCGTAGACCGGTTCGTAGCCGGCGACCTTGACGGGACTGCCGACGAGCCGGAAATCGCCCGCCGTGACCACGGCCTCGGGGGTCTGAGCGAGCGCCTCCGGCAACGACCGGACCGCCGCGGACGGCACGCCGAGCGGCCGCAGTCGCGCCTCCCACCCGGCGGCGGTGTCGGTCGCGAGCGCCGCGGTCACCGCAGCGAGCACCTCGTCCCGATTCTGCGCGCGCTCGGCCATCGTCGCGAAACCGTCGATACCCGCTTCCTTCGCGAACGACCGCCAGAACCCGTCGTGCGTGACGAACAGCGCCAGATACCCCTCCGCGGTCGGAAAGAGTTGCGCTGGAACGTAGTACGAGTGCGCGCCGTACGGCATACGCCGCGGCTCGGTGCCCTCGTTCAGGTAGGCGGACGCGCGGTAGTTGAGCTGCGAGAGCATGACGTCGCGCAACGACACATCGACCTGCCCGCCGCGGCCGGAGACGATCTGGGCGAGCAGACCCAGCGCCGCGGTCAGGCCCGTGGAATTGTCCGCCGCCGAATAGCCGGGCAAGGTCGGCGGACCGTCCGGGTCGCCGGTGAGCGCGGCCACCCCGGTCTCCGCCTGGATGACGTAGTCGAACGCCGGATCGTCGCCGGAGTCGAGACCGTACCCGGTGAGCGCGACGCACACGATCTTGTCGTTGAACCTGCGCAGAGCGTCGTACGTCAGACCGTACTTGCGGATCGCCGACGGCTTGAGATTGACCAGCAGCGCATGGGATTCGGCGGCGAGCTCACCGAGCCGGCGTTGTCCCTCGTCGCTGCCGAGATCGAGGCAGATGCTGCGCTTGCCGCGATTGAGGCTCGCGAAGTAGGCGTCGCTGACCTGACGCGAGAGGTCGCCGGTCGGGGGTTCGACCTTGGTGACCTCCGCGCCGAGATCGGCCAGCATCATCGTCGCGTACGGCCCGGCGAGGATGTGGCCGACTTCGAGGATCTTGATCCCCGCGAGCGGACCCGCATTCACCGCAGTTCCTTGACGAGTTCCGAAACGACCTCGCGAGTACGGTATTTGGACGCGACGAGTTCGTCGCGGGTGTTGCCGATCGGCAGCAGCCGCATCGACAGGTCGGTCACCCCCGCCTCCTCGTACTTGCGGAACCCGGCAAGGATCGCGTCCTCGTCGCCGACGATGGCCATGTCGCCGATGTCCTTCGACTCGCCGTGTTCGAGGAGCCGCTGGTAGTTCGGGGAGATCTCGGCCTCGGCGAGGATCCGGTTGGCACGTTCGCGGGCGATGTCGACCTCCGACGGCGCGCACAGGCACACCGGCACGCCCGCGACGATCCGCGGAGCCGGTCGCCCGGCGTCCGCGGCGGCCTTGGTGATACGCGGTGCGATGTGCTCACCGATCGCGCGTTCGTCGGCCATCCAGAGCACGGTGCCGTCGGCGCGTTCCCCGGCGATCTTCAGCATGACCGGTCCGAGCGCGGCGACGAGCACCGGCATCGGGGCCACGGGTGCGATGTCGAGCGGATTGTGCACCCTGAACGTGTCGTTCTCGACGTCGATCGAGCCGGGCAGATCCTTGATCGCACCGAGCACCTCGAGGTAGTCCCGGGTGAACTTGGCGGGCTTGTCGTAGGGCAGACCCAGCATGTCCTGGACGATCCAGTGGTGCGACGGGCCGACGCCCAGCGCGAGCCGGCCACCGAGCGCGGCGTGGGTCGACAGCGCCTGGCGCACCAGATGCACCGGGTGCTGCGCCTGCAGCGGCACCACGGCGGTGCCGATCTCGATCCGCGACGTGCGGGTACCCATCAGCGCGACCGCGGTCAATGCGTCGAAGTCCGTGGGAATCTGGGGAACCCACACGGTGTCGAGGCCGGCGGCCTCCGCCCACTCGACGTCCTTCAGCATCCGATCGACCTTGCGAGCGGTGTCGCCCTGTTCGGGCCCGACCATCACTCCGATCCGCACGATTCCTCCACGTTTGTCGAGATCCGGGTCCCCGCACGCCCGGTGGGGCGGCGCGGCGGTGAAACTGGTGGCGTTGCGCTCACGCCGGGTTTTCGGTGTCGGTCAGCTTGCGCACCTCGGTGACCAGGACGTCCAGCGGTGTGCTCGTGGGGAACACGGCGGCGGCACCGGCGGACAGCAGCTTCGGTACGTCGCCCTGCGGGATGGTCCCGCCGACGATCACCGCGATGTCGCCCGCGTCGGCCGCCTGGAGCGCTTCGATCGTGCGGGTGGTCAGCGCGATGTGCGCACCCGAGAGGATGCTCAGGCCGACGACCGCGACGTCCTCCTGCAGCGCGATGGACACGATGTCCTCGATCTTCTGGCGGATGCCGGTGTAGATGACCTCGAATCCGGCGTCGCGCAGTGCGCGCGCGACGATCTTGGCGCCTCGGTCGTGGCCGTCGAGTCCGGGCTTGGCGACGAGGATGCGGGCGGTCATCAGAACACCACCGGCTGCTGGAATTCGCCCCACACGGCCTTGAGCGCGGAGACCATTTCGCCGACGGTGCAGTACGCGTTGGCGCAGTCGATCAGTTTGTGCATGAGGTTGTCGGTTCCTTCCGCTGCGCGGGACAGGGCGTCGAGACTGGTCTTGACCAGCTCCGGATCGCGTTCGGCCCTGACCTTGGCGAGTCGCTTGAGCTGCAGCTCACGGCCGTCGGCGTCGAGTTCGTACGTGCCGATCTCCGGTGGCGGCTCGTTCGAGGTGAACTTGTTGACGCCGACGACGGTGCGCTCGCCCGCCTCGATCTGCAGGTGGAGCTTGTAGGCCTCGTCCGCGATGAGGCCCTGCAGGTAGCCGTCCTCGATCGCGCGCACCATGCCGCCGTGCTCTTCGAGATCGCTCATGATCTCGACGATCTTGGCTTCGGTCGCGTCGGTGAGCGCCTCGACGAAGTATGAGCCGCCCAGGGGATCGGCGACCCGCGCGACCCCGGTCTCGTACGCGAGGATCTGTTGCGTGCGCAGTGCGAGCGTCGCCGATTCCTCGCTGGGCAGCGCGAACGGCTCGTCCCACGCGGCGGTGAACATCGACTGGACACCACCGAGCACCGAGGCCATCGCCTCGTAGGCGACGCGCACCAGGTTGTTCTGGGCCTGCGGGGCGTACAGCGACGCACCGCCGGCGACGCAGCCGAACCGGAACATCGACGCCTTCTCGGTCTTCGCGCCGTAGCGTTCGCGCACGATCGTCGCCCAACGGCGGCGTCCCGCACGGTATTTCGCGATCTCCTCGAAGAAGTCGCCGTGGGTGTAGAAGAAGAACGAGATCTGCGGGGCGAACTGGTCGATCGTCATGCGTCCGCGTTCGACGACGGTGTCGCAGTAGGTGACGCCGTCGGCGAGGGTGAACGCCATCTCCTGCACGGCGTTCGCACCGGCATCGCGGAAGTGCGCGCCCGCCACCGAGATCGCGTTGAACCGCGGGACCTCCGCGGCGCAGAACTCGATGGTGTCGGCGATCAGCCGCAGCGACGGTTCGGGCGGCCAGATCCAGGTGCCGCGCGAGGCGTATTCCTTGAGGATGTCGTTCTGGATCGTGCCGGTGAGCTTTTCGCGGGGCACGCCGGATTTCTCCGCGGCGGCGACGTAGAAGGCGAGCAGGATCGCGGCCGTGCCGTTGATGGTGAAGCTGGTGCTGATCTTGTCGAGCGGGATGCCGTCGAACAGGATCTCGGCGTCGGCGAGGGTGTCGACGGCGACGCCGACACGTCCGACCTCCTCACCGTATTCCGGGTCGTCGGAGTCGTAGCCGCACTGGGTGGGCAGGTCGAGCGCGACGGACAACCCGGTGCCGCCCTGGTCGAGGAGGTACCGGTAACGCCGGTTGGATTCCTCGGCGGTCCCGAATCCGGAGTACTGGCGGAACGTCCACAGCCGACCGCGATAGCCGGTCGCGAAGTTGCCGCGGGTGAATGGGAATTCGCCCGGTGCAGGCGGTTCGCCGACTCTGTCGGCCGGTCCGTACACCGCATCCAGGGGGATTCCCGACGAGGTCTCAGCGAAATCGGTCACGCTGGATACGATACTTGCAGAAAATGAGAATGCCAATATCATCAGCGAGAACGCTGCGTGTGAACCACCGATTGCAGGGAGAACGATGTCGAGCCAGCCGAATCCACTGTCCGACCGCACCATGGTGATCTCCGGTGCCAGCCGCGGGATCGGCCTGGCCATCGCGGTCACCGCGGCGCGACAGGGCGCCAACGTCGTTCTGCTCGCCAAGACCGCCGAGCCCCACCCGAAACTCCAGGGCACCGTCCACACCGCCGTCGCGGACATCGAGGCGGCCGGCGGCAAGGCCGTGGCCGTGGTCGGCGACGTCCGAAACGAGGACGACGTCCAGCGGCTGATCGACACCGCGGTCGAGCGGTTCGGCGGCATCGACATCTGCGTGAACAACGCGAGCGCGATCGCGACGGGTGCAACCGAGGACCTGCCGGTCAAGCGGTACGACCTCATGCAGGAGATCAACTGCCGCGGCGCGTTCCTCATGACGAAGGCCTCGGTTCCGCACCTCCGCAAGTCCGCGAACCCGCACATCCTGACCGTCTCACCGCCGGTCAACATGAACCCCTACTGGCTCGGGGTCCACCCGGCCTACACCCTGTCGAAGTACGGAATGTCGCTGCTGACATTGGGTTTCGCTGCCGAGTACGCCGGGGACGGGATCGCCGCGAACTGCCTGTGGCCGCAGACCTTCATCGCGACCTCCGCGGTCGCGAACATGAAGGACGGGGACACGCTCCTGTCGTCCTCGCGCAGCCCCGAGATCATGGCCGATGCCGCGGTCGAGATCCTCGGCCGCCCCGCGAGGGAGACCACCGGCCGGTGCTTCATCGACGCCGACGTGCTCACCGAGGCCGGTGTCACCGACCTGTCGCGCTACGGCGGCGGCGACAACCCCCAGATCGACCTGTTCCTGGACTGACGGAGCGCGCGATGTACATCTGCCTGTGCCACGGTGTCACCGGCGACACCGTGAGCAAAATCGTCGACCGGGGTGCGCGCAGTTCGAAGGAGATCGCCGCGGCGTGCGGGGCGGGTTCCGATTGCGGGCGGTGCCGGCGGACCGTGCGGGCGATCATCGCGCAGCACAGCGCGACATAGCACCGCAACGAGAACGCGCCCACACCTCCTCGGGAGGTGTGGGCGCGTTCTCGTTGCGCATCAGGGACTTTCGCGGATCAGAGGTTCCAGTCCCCGAGGCCGTCCCAGCCGTTCAGCACACCGCCGTCGGTGTTCTGCACGATGACCGGATCGCCCTTCTGGGCGTTCTCGAAGAACCACTTGCCGTCCTCGGTGCTCACGTTGAGGCAGCCGTGGCTGACGTTGGTATTGCCCTGCGCCCACTCCGACCACGGCGCGGCGTGAACGAAGATGCCGCTGTTGGAGATTCGCGTCGCGTACTCGACGTAGGTGCGGTAGCCCTCCGGGGAGTCCACGGGCACACCGTAGGTGGACGAGTCCATGTACATGTCCCGGAAACGCTCGCCCACGATGTACGTGCCGTTGGGCGTTTC
>NZ_JADZGH010000269.1:7240-20857 GCF_015865005.1 Rhodococcus sp. CX | reverse complement strand
CACGGTGATCTGCGCGTCACCGATCGTGAACGACGAGTGGGTGTCGCCGGCGGCGACCGTGACCTGCGTGTGGGCGGGCCAGAACTCGAACGGACGCCACCGCACCTGGCGATCGGAGGCCCAGTAGAAGTGGCCGCCGACGGCGGGGCTGGTCGTGATCGAGATGGCGCGCTCCGCGGCCGCGCGGTCGCTGATCGGCTCGTTGAAGCGGATGATGATCGGCTGGGCGACACCGACCGTCTCACCGTGGGTCGGGTTCACCGACGGCGCCGAGAACGGCGCCACCACGGGAGCCGGCGGCGCCGTGGGCACCTGCCCGCCCAGTCCGGGGAAGACCTCTTGAATGCTCGGCAGCTCCGGGCCCCCGGGCCACAGCGGCGCTGCGCCGGCGGGACCGACGAGCGTGAGTGTGGCGGCGGTGGTACCGATCAGTGCGGTGGCAACTCGCCCGGACCATCGTCCGGCCCGGTTCCCACCGGTCACCCGAACCTGCTTCAAGGACATGCTCCAACCCATCGTGTAGACCGTGCGCTGCCTCTCTGCCTGCCCCGATCGCAGCGCTTCGTGCCCACCCATTAGACACAGCGCCATGCCGGACCGCCAATCGAGCGGCCCGGCTCACACTCGCTTTTCGGTGCGTTCGTGCAGGTCGGAGGGTGTCAGGATTCCAGCCGCGAGGCCTCGAGCATCTCGGCGACGGACACGAACTTCTGCCGTGCCTTCCCCGCTGCAGCACCACGGGAACGTTCCTGCTTGTCGATCCTCTGCCAACCGCTGTAGTCGACGAACCCGGGCCGGCGCTCGGCGACGAGCGTCGCGAGCTTCTCCCGGTCCTCGGCCGGGGTGGCGAGCCGGCCGGCGACGAAGTCGTCGATGAGCCGCTCGACGGTCTGCGCCGAGCACTGCTTGTTGGTTCCGATCACACCGCTCGGGCCACGCTTGATCCAGCCGGCGGTGTAGACGCCCGTGAGCGGCTCCCCGGTCTGCGGGTCGACGACGCGACCCTCCTTGTTGGGGATCACGCCGCGACGCTCGTCGAAGGGAAGATCCGCCAGCGGCGTGCCGCGGTAGCCGATCGACCGGAGCACCAGACCGGTTTCGATCGTCTCGCGTTCACCGGTGGGCCGGGCCTCGAGGCGTCCGTCGACCTCGACGAGTTCGTTGCGTTCGAGGGTGATCGACTCGACCTTGCCGTCGCCGTTGATCTCCACCGGCGAGGCGAGGTAGCGCAGCACGATGCGCTTGTTGCCCTCGGTGGGCGTGCGTCGTGCGAATCCTTCGGCCTGCTCGACCTTCAGGGCGATGCGCGGTTCGCAGTCGGGATCGTCGAGAAGCGCACGGCTGGCCGGATCGAGCTCGACCTCGGCGGGATCGACGATCACGTCGATGCCGCGAAGTTGCCCGAGCGCGAGCAGTTCCGGATTCGTGTAGGCGGCCTGGGCGGGACCACGACGGCCCACGATGACGACCTCGCGGATGTTCGAATTACGCAGGGCCTCCACGGCGTGGTCGGCCATGTCGGTGCGGGCGAAGATCTCCGGATCCATCACGAGTGCGCGGGCGACGTCGAGCGCGACGTTGCCGTTGCCGATGATCACCGCGCACTCGCCGGACAGGTCGAACTGCCGGTCCGCGTAGTCGGGGTGCCCGTTGTACCAGGAAACGAACTCCGTTGCGGCGTGCGAACCGGGCAGCTCCTCACCCGGGACGTCCAGATGCCGGTCCCCGGCGGCCCCGACCGCGTAGATCACGGCGTGGTGGTGGGCGAGCAGTTCGTCGTGGCTGATGTGGGTGCCGACCTCGACGTCGAAGTAGCACTGGGTGTTCTTGTGGCCGATGGCGCTGCGGAACAGGTCGCCGACCGCCTTGGTGCTCTTGTGATCCGGCGCGACACCCGCACGGACGAGACCGTACGGGGTGGGAAGCCGATCGAAGATGTCGACCTCGACGCGCGGGCGGGACGTCAGTTCCATCGCGGCGTAGCAGGCGGCAGGTCCGGACCCGACGATCGCGACCCGCAGGGTGCCGAGCTCGGCAGGAATCTTCCTGCGCTCACGCAGTTCCGGCCAGTCCGGGCCGATCGGGTACCGCTCGTAGTAGTCCGCGGCGATCTTCAGGTAGGGCTCGTGTTCGGCGGCCAGCTCGTTGTCCGCGGAGATGGCGTCGACCGGGCATTCGTCCACGCAGGCACCGCAGTCGATGCACGTTTCCGGATCGATGTAGAGCAGTTCGGTGGTGGCGAACTGCGGCTCGTCGGGTGTCGGGTGAATGCAGTTGACCGGACAGACCTCGACGCACGACGCATCGTTACAACACGCCTGGGTGATTACATAAGCCACGGGTATACCTGCCTGAGAGTGCCGGTGTGATACGACGTTTCACATCCAGACTATAACGTGTTGCAGTTATGGTCGAGAATTGCCGATCACCGGCGATGCGTAGGTTTCCCGAGGGGTTCCGGTGCGGAACCGGAAGCCGAACCCGCAGTCTAATCCGCGAACTCGTCGCCCGATTCGATCCGGAAACCGATCTTGAGGGTGACCTGCGTATGCGCGACCGCACCGTCGTCTATGTGGCCGCGCACGTTCACCACTTCGAACCATTCCAGGTGCCGCGTCGTTTCGGCGGCCCTTGCCACTGCTCTCGCGATGGCATCGTCGACACCTTCGGTCGACGACCCGACCACCTCGATGACTCGGTAGACATGGCTCATTGTGGTGCCTCCCTTTCATACCAGACACAGCACCTGTATCCAATAGTGCGAGTGCACCCCGGCCACCGTCTTCGAAACGCGCGAAACCACAAATGTCGCAAGGCGACAGCGCGCAATATCGCAACGCGACAGTGACCGAATTGTCCGCCCGCGAAGGGGCGGGACGGGAGCCCGGACGATGGGCCCGTGCGTCAGGCCTTCCGAGCCAATTCGCGCGCCACCGGACCGAGCCGCGCCAGACGCAGATCACCGAGCGGCATCGCACCGGCCCCGAGCCGATTGGTGGTGAACGCCAACGACAATCCGTTGTCGAGGTCCGCGAACGCACCCGACCCGCCGACGCCGTAGTGACCCAGTGCCCCACGCGGCCGCTCCCGGCTCGCGAACAACGGCTGGTGGTAACCCAGCCGCCAGGCCATCGGCACCCCGAGCACGTAGTCACGGCCACGCACCCGGACCTCGTTCATCGCCTCGATCGTCTCCGGCTTCAGGAAGCACACACCGTCGATCGTGCCGCCGGCCGCGATCGCGCCGTACATCCGTGCCAGGGACCGTGCCGTGAACACCCCGTTCCACCCGGGCATCACCGAGTCGTGCACGGCGGGGTTACGAACGAGATCGTCGAACCCGTCGGGCATCGCGGCCTCCGCCAGGCCGCGCGTCGGCGCGATCTTCGACAGCACCGACGCGCTGATCTCCCAATGGAGCCCGGCCGGGTTGATGCGGGGGAACAGCTTGGCGATCCGGTGCCGCTCCGAGGTCGGAACGCGATACCAGAAGTCGGGATTTCCGAGGGGTTCGGCGATCTCCCGCCGGACCACGTCCTCGAAGGGCAGTCCCGTTGCCCGCCGGACGATCTCCGCGACCAGCCACCCGTAGGTGACCGCGTGATAGCCGGTGCCCCGGAGACGGCGACGGGACGGGCGGGCAGCGGCGAGCGCGGCGACCGTCGTGTCGTAGTCGAGGATTCCGTCGCGGCCGGGAACCAGTCCCCGAACCCGGTGCAGACCGGCGCGGTGCGTCATCACGTCCGCGACGGTGATCGATTCCTTGCCGGCCGCGGCGAACTCCGGCCAGTACTGCGCGACCGGAGCGAAGTAGTCGATGATTCCACGTTCCGCGAGCCGGTGCACGACCGTCGAGGCCACGCCCTTGCCCGTCGAGAAGGACAGCGACATGGTGTCGCGGTTCCAGCGCCGGTCCGGACCCGACCACCCGGCCCAGATGTCCAGGACCTTCTCGCCGTGGAGGTAGGCGGACAGAGCGCCGCCGCCGTCCTGGGGCTGCCGGTACATCGCGAAGAAGCGGTCGGCGAGCGGCAGGAACCGCGGGTCCACATGCATCTCGGTCGGTGGCCGCTGGTCGGCCTCGTACTCGAGCTGGACATCCGTCAGCATCGTCATGGAACTCTCCCCATCCCGGCAATTCCGACAGACTATGTGTCGGATTGCATCCACGAAAGGGTTGATTCCGCTGAACGGAAGGGATAAAAGCGCTCAGGGTGCCGCGTATCGGAACGACTCGACGACGACACAGCTCCGGCCCGTCGTGAGATTCACCGCCGCCGCCGCCGAGCCCTCACACAGCATCGGATCGGCGCCGTCGCCGACATACGCCTGCGACTGCGGTCCGGCCAGTACGACCGCGGTCGCCGGATCGTCGAGAACGCCCAGGGCGAGGGCCCCGTCGCCGAAACCGAGCGCCGCGAGCTGTCCCCCGCGGCTCTCCCCCGCGCCGACCCCACCGGACAGGCCGGCCCCGACCACGAGCGCACCACCGCTGGCGTCCGCGAAGCCGACACCGCCGTCGGTGTAGCCCCACGCACCGCTGGTCGCATCCGTGTTGGCGCCGCACCCGGTGGTGCCCTCGATCTCGACGATCGATGCCGGGGTTCCCGGGGGCGCCGCGCACGTCAGAGCCTGCGCGGATGCGGCGGAAAGAAGGGGGACGGTGATGGCGGCGGCAACGACCGCGACCGCACCGCCGAGTGTGCGTAGTCGAATCCGGGGGCACGTCACCGCGGTAGTCCTCCTCGGAACCGGTCGGCGAGCTGTTCTCCCGAACAGTTTACGGAGGTTCCTACAGGTGCCGCTCACAGCAGAGGTAACAACCGGAACGCGATTTCGGGAACAGCAGGGATCGCGGTCATCCCCGCGCGCGGTCCTTCCGGTCGGTGTCGCGCGACGGCTGCACCCGCTTGGGTTCACCGGGCATCTTCGGATGCGTGGGCGGATACGGCAGATCACCGAGGCCGGCGGCCGCGTCACGCTCGGCCATCTCGAGCAACACGTCGAGCGTGTGCGCGGTGTCGTCGAGCCCGGCCATCGGGTCGCCGCGGCGGGCCACCAGATCCGGCACCGTCGCGATCGTGAAGTCGTCGGGATCCGCGTCGGCCAGCTCGTCCCAGGTCAACGGCGTCGACACCGTCGCGATCGGCGTGCGGCGCACCGAATACGCGGAGGCGATGGTCTTGTCGCGGGCGTTCTGGTTGTAGTCGAGGAAGATCCGCTCACCGCGTTCCTCCTTCCACCACGCGGTCGTCGCACGACCACCGCTGCGGCGTTCGATCTCGCGCATCAGTGCGATCCCGGCCCGGCGCACCCCGACGAAGTCCCAGTCGGGAACGATCCGCAGATACACGTGCAGACCACGGCCCCCGGACGTCTTCGGAAATCCGGTGAACCCCAGTTCGTCGAGCAGGGGCCGCACGACCTCGAGCGCGATCGCCCGCGCGTCATCGAAATCGGTGCCGGGTTGTGGGTCCAGGTCGATGCGCAATTCGTCGGGACGGTCGGCGTCGGAGCACCGCACGGCCCACGGATGGAACGTGACTGTGCCCAGGTTCGCCGCCCACACGATGTCCGCCGCGGACCGGACGTGCAACACGTCGGCCTTCCGTCCCGAGGGGAACGTGACCTCGCACGTGCCCACGTGGTCGGGATGCCGCGCGGGGACCCGCTTCTGGTAGATCTCCTCGCCCTCGATGCCGTCGGGGAACCGTTGCAGATGGGTGGGACGGTCCCGCAGTGCGGTCAGGAGCGGCGCGTCGCCGGTCGCGACGGTCCGGTAGTACTCGACGAGGTGCCGTTTCGTGCCACCGTCGGCGCCGAGCCGCGGGAAGTACACCTTGTCGGGATTCGACAGCCGCACGGCGGTGCCGTCGATGTCGAGTTCCTCCGCCGGGGACCGTTTGCTCGCGCCCGCCACGGTCAGCTTTCCGATCGGTCGAGAACGTCGGCCAGGTCGTACCGCACGGGAACCTCCAGTTGGTCGTAGGTGCAGCTCTTCGGATCACGGTCGGGACGCCAGCGCAGGAATCTCGCGGCGTGCCGGAAGCGAACGCCGCCCTCGACCGACCCTTCCATCTGGTCGTAGGCGACCTCGAGGACCCGCTCGGGGCGCAACGGCACCCAGCTGCGGTCGATCGCGGATCGCCACCGGGTCGGTTCGCCCTCGGCGACGACGTCGGCTCCCACGCGCAGCGGTTCGAGTTCGGCGAGGAGTTCCTGTCTGCGCTGCACGGTGAACGCCGACGCTCCGCCGACCATCACCAGCTCGCCGTCGTGGTACAGGCCCAGCAGCAACGATCCGACGCCCTCGATGCTCTTGTGCTTCCGGTATCCGGCGAGCACGCAGTCCGCGGTCCGCGAATGCTTGACCTTCACCATCTCCCGTTTGTCCGGGACGTAGAGCCCGTCGAGGCGTTTGGCGACCACCCCGTCGAGGCCGGCGCCCTCGAACTCCTCGAACCAGCGCTGCGCGGTCGCCGCGTCGCTGGTCGCGACGGTGACGTGGCAGCTCGGACCGTCACCGGCGATCTCCTGCAGCCGGGTCCGCCGGTCCCGGAAGGGCGTGTCCATGAGGTTCTCGTCGCCGATCGCGACGAGATCGAAGCCGACGAACTGCGCGGGTGTCTGCTCGGCCAGCAACGCGATGCGACTCGCGGCCGGGTGGATCCGCTCGGACAGCGACTGCCAGTCCAGCCGGGTACGCCCGTCACGTTCGAACGGCACGACGATCTCCCCGTCGACGACGCACCTGCGCGGCAGTTCCGCGCGCACGGCGTCGACCAGTTCCGGGAAGTACCGGGCCAGGTCCTTGCCTCCGCGGGACGCGAACACCACCTCGTCGCCGTCGCGGAACACGAGGGCCCGGAACCCGTCCCACTTCGGTTCGTAGGACCATTCGGCCGGGCCGTCGGACGGCTGCGAAGGCACCTCCGAGACCGCTTTCGCGAGCATCGGAGCGAGCGGCGGAGCCACGGGAAGATCCACCGCACCATGGTGGCATCCACCGGTCGAACCCGCCCTCCAATGAACCGAATTCGTGCGAATCCGGCTCCCCGCCGGCAACCGCGACCACCGGTTCGCCGGGGTGCTACAGCCAGCCGCGCCGGCGGAAGATCGCGAACAGGCTGCAGCAGGTGATCACCATCATCAGCAGCGCGAAGGGATATCCGCCGACCCAGTGGAGCTCCGGCATGTGGTCGAAGTTCATGCCGTACACGGTGCCGATCAGGGTGGGCGCGAACAGGATCGCCGCCCACGCCGACACCTTCTTGATCTCCTCGTTCTGCGCGTAGCTCGCCCGCGTCAGGTTCCGCATCTCCTCGTTCTGCACCTGCGAGACGAGGGTGGCGTTGACGGTCAGGATGTTGCCGAGCAGCTGCCGGAACCCGTCTACCTGCTCGACGACGGCGGTCGCGTGGTCCGTCACGTCCCGCAGGTACTTCTGCAGTTCCTCGTCGATGCGGTACTTGCCGAATCCGGCGGACAATCCGCTCAGCACGGCGAGCAGCGGCTTGGCTGCGCGCTGGAACTCGATGACCTCACGGGACAGCTCGTAGATGCGCCGCGACACCTTCGGGTCGCCGCTGAACACTTCCGTCTCGATCTCGTCGATGTCGTTCTGCAGACCCGCGACCACCGGTGCATAGCCGTCGACGACCGCGTCGAGGATCGCGTACAGCACCGCTTCCGGACCGCGCCGCAACAGCTCCGGGTCGTGTTCCATCCGGTTCCGGACGGCCGACAGATCGGGTGATTCGCTGTGCCGGACGGTGAGAACGAAGGTCGGGCCGACGAACACGTGCAGTTCCCCGAAGTCGACGCGTTCGGATTCGTCGACATATCGCGCGGCGCGCAACACCACGAACAACGTGTCGCCGTACCGTTCGAGCTTCGGGCGCTGATGCGCGACGATCGCGTCCTCGACCGCGAGTTCGTGGAACCCGAACTGCGCGGCCGCCTCGTGCAGCTGGGCGTCGCTGGGCCGGTACATCCCGATCCAGGCCATCGAACCGTCGCCCGGCAGGTGGTCGAGCGCGTCGGCGAGGGTCACGGGGGACGCCGTGCGCCGGCCGTCCCGGTACACCGCGCTGTCGACGATGCTGCTCTCGGCACGCGAGTCGGGTGAAGTCACCGGCACCGGGACGCGAGAGTGCGGCGAGACAGCGAAGTTCTCGCTCTCGCCGAAACCGCCGGAGGTGGGCACGGCGCGGCGCGGCAGAAGGGCACGGACAGGGCGGTTCCGGAACATGACGGCACGGCTTTCGCAGGACGGGATCGGCGGCGGGACCGTTCCCGCCCGGGTGTACGCGGACAGCAGCGCCGCGCACGATCACCGCGTGCCGGGGCTGCTGTCAGTCGGTACTGGGAGGCTGACTGCTCATCGGAGCACCACACCTCCTCTTCCTCGTCCGGCATGCGAGCCGGGGTCGACAACTTCGTGCAGCGTACGCCGCACCTCACCGCGAAGCCATTCGCCGAGGTTGTCGGTGCCACCGGACACAATGCCTCCAGCAGTACCGCTCACGGCACGACACCACGACGGAGGTCCCACGGATGATGCGCTGGCCCGACCGCCCGATCTGTGCGTTCGACCTCGAGACGACCGATCGGGATCCGCGGACCGCGCGCATCGTGTCGGCCTGTGTCGCAACGTTCGACGGCGATCGCATCGAGTCGAGAACGTGGCTGCTCGACCCCGGCATCCCGATACCGGACGAGACGGTCGCGATCCACGGGATCACCACGGAACGCGCCCGCGCCGAGGGGCAGGACTACGCGAGCGGATACGCGCAGATCCGGGAGGCGCTGTGCGAGTCCTGGGTGCGCGACCACATCGTCGTCGCGTTCAATGCGAGCTACGACCTGACGGTGATCGACGCGGAAGGTCGCCGGCTGGGGCTCGCCCCACTCGTGACGGGCACCGTCGTCGACCCCTATGTGATCGATCGGGAGATGGATCGGTCGCGGGAGGGGAAGCGCACGCTGCAGGCGGTGTGCGAGGCGTACGGGGTCGCGCTCTCCGCGGCGCACGAGGCCGAGGCGGACGCACTCGCCGCCGGGTTCCTCACCCGCGCGCTCGTCGAACGTTTCCCGCAACTCGCCGAGCTGGACATCATGGCCGATCAGGCGGCGTGGCACGCCGAGCGGCAGCGCAACTTCGCCGAGTATCTGCGGGAACTGGGCCGTGAGGCCACCGACGTCGACGGGGCCTGGCCGATCCGCGGCACAGCCTGACCCTGCGATTCGGTCACGGCAACAATCCCTGCCGACGCGCTTCGACGACGGCCTCGTGCCGGCTGTGCACCTCGAGCTTGCCCATCAAATTCCGCATGTAGCTCTTGACCGTCTCGAGGCTGAGCGACAGACGCTCGGCGATCTCCGCGTTGCGGCATCCCAGCGCGACGTAGCCGAGCACGTCGCGTTCGCGTTCGGACAGGTGCACCCGCGCGGCGGCCGGCGCCCGGACCGCGGTCAGGCTGCGGAGCTTCTCCCCGACCGCACGCAACTGTGCTTCCAGCGCCGGGTCGGATGTCTGCGCCGCGATCTCCCGCAGCGCCAGGTAGCTCTCGGTGATGCCCTCCGAGACCGACGCCGAGACTCCCGTCGATCCGGCGCCCGCGTCCCGTGCGTTCTCGAGGAGTTCGACTCGGCGATCCACCTCGTCCCGGATCTCGATCTCACGGGCCAGCGCCCGCGCACCGGCCATCACCTTCTCCGCGACCGTGTCGCCGATCGGCATGTTGACCCGGAGACCGCCGTAGAGCGTGGCGCGGGTACGCCCGCGCACGACGACGGGTGCGGCGAGCAGCGATTCGATGCCCTCACCCGCCACCTGCGGGTCGTAGTCGTGGGTGATGCGGTCGGAAGCGAAATAGTCGGCGATCGAGACCGGCCGCTGCTCGGCGATGGCCCGGCCCCCGACACCGCACTCGGAGCTGATGACGAGGTTGCGCAGGATGTTGCTGCGGGTCCCGACGAATCCGGACAGGGTCATGTCCCGGCCGTGGACGGCGCCGCCGAAGAGGACGGGCAGTCCGGTGGAGATCTGGAGCAGTCGCAGTTGGGCGCGCAGTGCGTCCTCGTCGCTGGGCCGGAGCCGGCCGATCGGCTGGGGATCGGTCCATGCGTTGGTCATCGACGAATCCTTCCGCCAGCAAACCGCTCGACTACCCACTTCAGAGGGTAGCGGGCCGTCGATCGTGGCCCATAACCTCCAGACCGACCGGTGTTGCTGCCATCACAGTTGCCCGCTTTTCCCGCTGAGCCCACGTCCCCGGAGGTCATCGTGTCCACGCCGACGGCGCATACCGCCAACCACTCCCCGCTCAGTCCGTTGCGGTTCCTGGAGCGGTCCGCGTCCGTGTTCCCGGATCGGGTCGCCATCGTGCACGGCGACCGTCGCTACTCGTACGCCGAGTTCGCCGCGGAGGCCCAGCGGTTCGCGCAGGCACTGCGCGCCCGCATCAAGCCCGGCGACCGTGTCGCGTTCCTGGCGCCGAACGTGCCGGAACTGCTGATCGCGCACTTCGCGGTACCGCTCGCCGGCGGTGTGCTCATCGCGCTCAATTCCCGGCTGGCCGGACCGGAACTCGAGTACATCCTGAACCACTCGGAGAGTTCGCTGCTCTTCGTCGATTCCGAGCTGGTCGGATCGGTCTCCGGGGTCGCGGCGAACGTGCCGTCCGTCGCCGACATCATCGAGGTGCCGGACTCGACGGTGCCCTGTCCGGACGTGCCCGCCGGGATCGTCACCGCTCGCTACGACGAGTTCCTCGCCTCCGCCGACACCGACGGCACGCCGCTGCCGTGGACCGTCGACGACGAACAGCAGGTCATCGCGATCAACTACACGTCGGGCACCACCGGCAAGCCCAAGGGCGTGATGTACACCCACCGCGGGGCGTACCTCAACTCGATGGGCGAGACCTTCCACAACGGGTTCGACGGCAAGACGAAGTACCTGTGGACGCTGCCGATGTTCCATTGCAACGGCTGGTGCACGCCGTGGGCGGTCACCGCGGCCGGCGGCACCCACATCTGCCTGCGGGCGGTGCGGGCCGACGCCGTGTGGGACGCCATCGACAACCTCGGCGTCACCAATCTGTGCGGTGCACCGGCGGTGTGCTCGACGATCGCGAACGCCGAGCAGGCACACGTCCTGGACCGGCCGCTGCGGATCACCACGGCCGGTGCGCCGCCGTCGCCGACGGTGATCGCGCAGCTCGACGCCATCGGGATCACCGTCGTGCACGTGTACGGGCTGACCGAGGTGTACGGGCCGTACACGATCTGTGAGTACCAGGAGTCGTGGGACGACAAGCCCGCCGAGGAGCGGGCGGCGCTGCTGTCGCGGCAGGGCGTGGGCATGCTGCAGGCGGAGAACGCCCGCGTGGTCGATTCGGAGATGAACGACGTGCCGGCGGACGGGCAGACGATGGGTGAGATCGTGCTGCGCGGCAACAACGTGATGCTCGGGTACTACAAGGACCCGGAGGCGACGGCCGAGGCATTCGCCGGCGGTTGGTTCCACACCGGCGACCTCGGCGTGATGTATCCCGACGGCTACATCCAGCTCAAGGACCGGGCGAAGGACATCATCATCTCGGGCGGCGAGAACATCTCGACGGTCGAGGTGGAGCAGGCGATCGTCAACCACCCGGCGGTGCTGGACGTCGCCGTCGTCGGGGTGCCGGACGAGAAGTGGGGCGAGCGGCCGCGGGCGTTCGTGATCCGCAAGCCGGGCGAATCCGTCACCGCCGAGGAGATCATCGCGCACGTGCGCGCGCAGCTCGCGGGGTACAAGGTGCCGCGTGACATCGTGTTCCCGCACGATCTGCCGCGCACGCCGACCGGCAAGATCCTCAAGTTCGAATTGCGGGCTTCGCAGGACGCTCAGGCGTGACCTTGGATAATCGACAACCATGACCTCCGGATCCGGTACCGCGCGACGTTCCGAGTCGGCGGGACCCGACCCTGCCCAGTTCCGGGTACACGTGGTCACGCAGGCCATCCGATTGTTCTCCGAGCACGGCTACGAGTCGACGACGGTCGAGCAGATCGCGTCGGCCGCCGGGGTGTCCCGGCGCACCTTCTTCCGGCAGTTCCGGTCGAAGGAGGACGTGATCTTCGCCGACCACGAGTCGCTGCTCGAGCAGGTCGCCGCCTATCTGTCGCGCGAGTTCGACGACCCGTGGGCGGCGACCTGCGACGCCGCGCAGCTGGTGTTCCGGCATTTCCGGGATCGCCGGGAACTCGCGGTGTGGCGGTATCGGGTGGTGCAGCGGGTTCCTGCGCTGCGCGACCGCGAGCTCGTCACCACCTATCGGTACGAGCGGTTGTTCACCGAATACCTGCGGTCCGCCGTGCCCGGTGAGAAGCCCATCCGCATCGTCAGTTACGCCGCGGCGATCACGTCGGCGCACAACTACCTGCTGCGGGCGATGATCCGCGGGGACGAGACCGCGACGGCCGAGGCGCTGGCACGCGAGCTGTTCGAGCTCCGGCTGACGTTCGGGGTGGTGCCCGGTATCGAGGCGCCGGCGGTGGACTCGGCACCGCGTGCCGTGACGGTTCTGACGTACCCGATCGGCACGTCCCCCGACGAGATCGCCGAGCAGGTCCGTCGCCAGCTCGGCGGCTGACCCCGCTCCTCCGTGCGTGCTTTCGGTAGCCCCCGCTACCGAAAGCACGCACGACACCCATTGACCTGGCACTCCGTGCCGTGTTTAGAATTGGGTGATTCCGTGACGTCGCGAGCCCGACTATCGAGAAAGGGCCGCGGATCCACCCTCACGAATGGCACCGCGTGCCGATAGGAGTTCCACCCTCATGGCTCTCAACGCCGATTTCGATCTGTTCAAGCTCAGCGACGAGCACGACGCCCTGCGTGAGGCCATCCGCGCGCTGTCCGAGAAGGAAATCGCCCCCTACGCCAAGGACGTCGACGAGAACTCCCGCTTCCCGCAGGAGGCCCTCGACGCCCTCAACAAGTCCGGCTTCAACGCGATCCACGTGCCCGAGCAGTTCGAGGGCCAGGGCGCCGATTCGATCGCCGCGTGCATCGTCATCGAAGAGGTAGCCCGCGTGTGTGGCTCCTCGTCGCTGATCCCCGCCGTCAACAAGCTCGGCACCATGGGCCTGATCCTGCGCGGCTCCGACGAGCTCAAGGCGAAGGTGCTGCCGGACATCGTCAACGGCGCGATGGCCTCCTACGCGCTGTCCGAGCGTGAGGCCGGCTCCGACGCCGCGTCGATGCGCACCCGCGCGAAGGCCGACGGCGACGACTGGATCCTCAACGGCTCCAAGTGCTGGATCACCAACGGCGGCAAGTCCACGTGGTACACGGTCATGGCCGTCACCGACCCGGAGAAGGGCGCCAACGGCATCTCGTCGTTCATGGTCCACAAGGACGACGAGGGCTTCGTCGTCGGCCCGAAGGAGAAGAAGCTCGGCATCAAGGGCTCCCCGACCGCCGAGCTGTACTTCGAGAACTGCCGCATCCCCGGCGACCGCATCGTCGGCGAGCCCGGCACCGGCTTCAAGACCGCGCTCGCGACCCTCGACCACACCCGCCCGACCATCGGCGCGCAGGCCGTCGGCCTCGCCCAGGGTGCG
>NZ_JADZGH010000269.1:4772-7230 GCF_015865005.1 Rhodococcus sp. CX | reverse complement strand
TCGACGCGGCGCTCGCCTACGTCAAGGAGCGCAAGCAGTTCGGCCGGCCGATCGCCGACAACCAGGGCGTGCAGTTCATGCTCGCCGACATGGCCATGAAGGTCGAGGCCGCCCGCCTGATGGTCTACACCTCCGCAGCTCGCGCCGAGCGCGGCGAGGGCAACCTCGGCTTCATCTCCGCCGCCGCGAAGTGCTTCGCCTCGGACGTCGCCATGGAGGTCACCACCGACGCCGTGCAGCTGTTCGGCGGTGCCGGCTACACCACCGACTTCCCCGTCGAGCGCATGATGCGCGACGCCAAGATCACCCAGATCTACGAGGGCACCAACCAGATCCAGCGCGTCGTCATGTCCCGCGCGCTGCTCCGCTGAACCCGCCGCAGTACTTTCGTCTGGACAAACTTTCGTCTCCGAGGAGTATTTCGTGGCAATTGAACTGGTAGGCGTGGTCGGCGGCGGCACGATGGGCGCCGGCATCGCCGAGGTGTGCGCCAAGGCCGGCAGTGACGTGATCGTGCTCGAAACGAGCGAAGAGTTCGCCGCCAAGGCCCTCGACCGCGTCACCACTTCGATCAACAAGGGTGTCGCCCGCGGCAAGATCAGCCAGGAGGACGCCGACGCCGCCGTCGCGCGAGTCCGCGTCACCACCGACATGGCCGATCTCGCCGACCGCGACCTGGTCATCGAGGCCGCACCCGAGATCGAGTCCCTGAAGACCGACATCTTCGCCAAGCTCGACGCGGTCGTGAAGCCGGGCGCCATCCTGGCGACGAACACGTCGTCGCTCGCGGTCATCAAGATGGCCCAGGCGACGAAGCGCCCGGGCCAGGTCGTCGGCGTCCACTTCTTCAACCCGGTGCCGGTGATGCCGCTGGTCGAGGTCATCTCGGCTCTCACCACCGACGAAGAGGCCGCGAACGTCGTCTTCGACTACGTCAAGAACACCCTCGGCAAGACGGCGGTCCGTGCGGGCGACCGCGCCGGCTTCATCGTCAACGCCCTTCTCATCCCGTACCTGTGCCAGGCGGTGCGGATGCTCGAGTCGGGCTACGCGACGAAGGAAGACATCGACGCCGCGATGAAGGGTGGCTGCGGCTACCCGATGGGTCCGCTCACGCTGCTCGACACCGTCGGCCTCGATGTCGCGCTCAACGCGGCACAGTCGCTGTACGACGAGTTCGCCGAGCCGCACCTCGCGCCGCATGGTCGACGCCGGTCGCCTCGGCCGCAAGACCGGTGAGGGCTTCTACTCCTACAAGTAGATCCTGAGCTCAGACGCCCCCGCGGTTTCCGTCCGGAACCGCGGGGGCGTTTCTGTATTCACCGAGCGGAAGGACAGCAGCGCGGTGTCGGCAGCGCGCGGATGTCTTCCGGCCGTGCGGCTTTCGGCTACGTGTTCTCGTCCGAGTCCGCCGGCTGTCGGCGCCGGTCGCCGGAACGGTCGAACAACACCTGCCGAAGCGTGCGGGGTGACACCCCCGCGACGCGGCGGGCCTTGCCGCGTGAGATCAGGATGCCGGTGATCGCGATCGCCCAGATCGGGTACTGCGCCAGCCAGGCCACCCGGAACGAATCGAACGTGTATCCGCCGAGCCGCTCGAGCACGATACCCATGACCTGCACGACGATGAGGGTCGCGAGGAAGCCGCCGATGTTCACGATGCCGTTGGCGGTGCCCAGCGCCGTGCTCGGGTTGAAGGCGCGGGCGTAGTCGAAGCCGATCATCGAACCGGGGCCGCCGACCGAGATGACGATGATCAGCAGCACCAGCAGCCACAGCGGGGCGGGGCCCGGCAACGCCAGCACCACCGACCACATGGTGACGCTGGCGAGCACGCTGCCGAGCACCAGCCAGGACCTGTGGTTCGGGAACCGCCCCGACAGCACGCCGAGGATCGGTCCGGCGAGGATGGCGGTCGCCACCGACACGGTGAGCAGCGAACCGGCCGCCGCGGCGGACAGGCCCTGCGCGGACTGCAGGTACGGGATGCCCCACATCAGCGCGAACGTGGTGACCGAGAACTGGGTGCCCATGTGCGTGAAGAACCCGAGCCGGGTGCCCGGGCGCTTCCACACGACGGCGATCTGCCCACCGACCGCGCGCAGACCGGCCGGTTCCGAGCGCACCTCGACGCCGGGCGGTGCGTCGCGCACGATCGCGACGACCAGCACACACGCGAGCACGCCGAGCGCCGCGGCGCTTCCGTACGCGGCGGTCCAGCCGGCGCCGGACAGGATCAGGACGAACGGCACCGCGGAGAGCACCTGCCCCAGCTGACCGAGGATGCCGGTCAGCTGGGACATCAGCGGTACCCGCCGCGGCTCGAACCACACCGGAACCAGCCGCAGCACCGAGATGAACGTCAGCGCGTCACCGGCGCCGACGAACACCCGGGCCGCGTAGGCGACGGGAAGCGATTCGGTGGTCGCGAGGACGAGTTGCGCGATCGCCATGACCG
>NZ_JADZGH010000269.1:2656-4762 GCF_015865005.1 Rhodococcus sp. CX | reverse complement strand
CCCCGGCCGGGATCTGCATACCGGCGTAGACGACGATCTGCAGGACGACGAACCCGGACAGGACGGCCGGGGAGACGTCGAACCGGTCGCTTGCGGCCAGACCCGAGACACCGAAGGCCGTGCGGTGCAGGACTGCGACGACGTAAGCGAAGACTCCGATGCCCCAGACCAGCCACACGCGCTTCATGATGTCTAGACCTTAACCCGTCCAGACAAGTTACTTTCGGGTACTACTCGCGGCCGAGGGACACCCACGTCGGGTCGGCGGCCCGCTGACCGACCACCAGATCCGCCAGCGCGTCCAGGCGAGCGACCTGCTCGCGGTCGAGCGTCAGGTCCAGCGCACCCACGTTCTCGGTGACCCGCTCGGCGAAACGGGTGCCCGGAATCGACACCGACGGCAGCCCGAACGTGCGGGCCTTGTCGTCGAGCCACGCCAGCGCCACCTGCGCGATGGTCGCGTCGAGCTCGTCGGCGACCGCTCGGACCTCGCCGCGCACCTTCAGGTTCGCCGGCAGCGCATCCTCCGCGAAGCGCGGGAACCGGCGACGCAGGTCCTTCTCCTCGACCTGCGTCGCGTCGAACGCGTCGGTCAGCAGACCGCGGCTCACCGGCGAGTACGGCACGAACCCGATGCCGAGTTCCGCGGCGGTCGGCACCACGTGCTTCTCGACGTCGCGCGAGACGATGCTCCACTCGGACTGGATCGCCGCGATCGGATGGACGGCGTGCGCGCGGCGCAGTTCGTCGCCGGTCGCCTCCGAGAGTCCGATGTTCCGGATCTTGCCGGCGCGGACCAGTTCGGCCAGTGCGCCGACCGTCTCCTCGATCGGGACCTCGGGGTCGACGCGGTGCAGGTAGTACAGGTCGACGCTGTCGACACCCAGCCGCTGCAGCGACTCGTCGATCGCCTGACGGGCGTACTCGGGACGACCGTTGATGCGGCGGTTGCCGGCGGGAGTGCTGCCGCCCAGCGCGCCGACCAGCCCGAACTTGGTGGCCAGCTGTACCTCGTCGCGGCGGTCCTTCAGCAGCTTGCCGACCACGGTCTCGCTGAGGCCGTCGCCGTAGACGTTGGCGGTGTCGATGAACGTCACGCCCAGGTCCACGGCGTGATGCAGGGTCGCCAGCGCCTCGTCGGGATCGGTCCCGCCGTAGACGGGGGCGACCGACATGGCGCCGTAGCCCTGCGCGCTGACGGTCAGGCCGGGGGCCAGTTCGACGGTGGGGACGGGCATGAACTTCTCCTCGTGATTCCTCGGTTCCCGGGCCCTGCGGAGCCCGGGCACGTATCCGTCGTTCGATCCTTCCCGAAAACCCCGACGCAGGCAGGACTTGAAATCGCGATGATCCCAACACCGTCGGACCTACGCTGAATCCATGGCAGTCGACTGGCTCGAATTGCAGCGCACGGCGGCCCGCGGATTCACCGAGCGGCTCGCACAGGTGACCGACTGGAAGGCCCCCACACCGGACACCGAGTGGGACATCGCCAAACTGGTCGAGCACATGATCGACGAACAGCGGTGGATCCCGCCGTTGTTGGCGGGCATGACCATCGCCGAAGCCGAAGCCTCGCTCGCGCCGATCGGTGACGACCTGCGCGCCGAATGGTCCCGCTACGCCGAGTCCGCGACCACCGCATGGGCGGCGACCGCTCCGGACGCTTCCGTGCACCTGTCGTACGGCGTCGTGCCCTGCCACAACTATCTGAAACAGCAGGTCGCGGACATCGCGATCCACACCTGGGATCTCGCCCGAGGCGTCGGGGGCGACGACCGACTCGACCCGGACCTGGTGGCGGCGGTGTGGGCGGACCTGCAGCCCCAGAAGGACATGCTCGCGGCGAGCGGCCTGTTCGCCGACCCGGTACCGGTCCCGGACGACGCACCACTGCAGGACCGATTGCTCGCCCTGACCGGCCGCGACCCCCGAGGAGACACGTCATGAGCGAAGGCGCCCCCGACATCAAACCCCGCAGCCGCGACGTGACGGACGGTCTCGAGAAGGCGGCCTCCCGCGGCATGCTCCGCGCGGTCGGCATGGGCGACGACGACTGGGACAAGCCGCAGATCGGCGTCGCGTCGTCGTGGAACGAGATCACCC
>NZ_JADZGH010000269.1:0-2646 GCF_015865005.1 Rhodococcus sp. CX | reverse complement strand
TGCACGCGGCGGGAGGCTATCCGCTGGAATTCGGGACCATCTCCGTCTCCGACGGCATCTCCATGGGACACGAGGGCATGCACTTCTCGCTGGTCTCCCGCGAGGTGATCGCCGACAGCGTCGAGACGGTGATGCAGGCCGAGCGTCTCGACGGATCGGTGCTGCTCGCCGGATGCGACAAGTCGCTGCCCGGGATGCTCATGGCCGCGGCACGGCTGAACCTGGCCGGCGTGTTCCTCTACGCCGGGTCGATCCTGCCCGGCACGGCGAAGCTGTCCGACGGCACCGAACGCGACGTCACGATCATCGACGCGTTCGAGGCCGTCGGCGCGTGCGCGCGGGGGCTGATGTCCCGCGACGACCTCGACGCCATCGAACGGGCGATCTGCCCCGGCGAAGGCGCGTGCGGCGGGATGTACACCGCGAACACGATGGCCAGCGCCGCCGAAGCGCTCGGCATGTCCCTGCCCGGCAGCGCGTCGCCGCCCGCCACGGACCGGCGACGCGACGGCTTCGCGCGCCGCAGCGGGCAGGCCGTCGTGGACCTGCTGCGCCGCGGAATCACCACCGCCGACATCCTCACCAAGGAGGCGTTCGAGAATGCCATCGCGGTCGTGATGGCGTTCGGGGGTTCGACGAACGCGGTCCTGCATCTGCTGGCGATCGCGCACGAAGCCGACGTGGAACTGACACTCGACGATTTCGTCCGGGTGGGCGCGCGGGTCCCCCACCTCGCCGACGTCAAACCGTTCGGGGCGCACGTCATGAAGGACGTCGACCACATCGGCGGTGTACCCGTGGTCATGAAGGCCCTGCTCGACGCCGGTCTGCTGCACGGCGACTGCCTGACCGTCACCGGACGCACCGTCGCCGAGAACCTCGCCGACATCGCGCCGCCCGACCCGGACGGCAAGGTGCTGCGTGCACTCGGCAACCCGATCCATCCGACCGGCGGCATCACGATCCTGCGGGGCACACTCGCCCCGGAGGGCGCGGTGGTCAAGTCCGCGGGATTCGACGAATCGGTGTTCGAGGGCACCGCGCGCGTCTTCGAACGTGAACGGGCCGCGATGGACGCTCTCGAGGACGGCACCATCACCGCCGGCGACGTGGTGGTCATCCGCTACGAAGGTCCGAAGGGCGGTCCCGGGATGCGGGAAATGCTCGCCATCACCGGAGCCATCAAGGGCGCGGGTCTGGGCAAGGACGTCCTGCTGCTCACCGACGGCCGGTTCTCCGGCGGCACCACGGGCTTGTGTGTCGGGCACGTCGCGCCGGAAGCCGTCGACGGGGGCCCGATCGCGTTCGTCCGCGACGGCGACCGGATCCGGCTCGACGTCGCGAACGGCACCCTCGATCTCCTCGTCGACGACGCGGAGCTCGAGCAGCGCCGGACCGGCTGGGAACCGCTGCCGCCCAGGTACACCCGCGGGGTCCTCGCGAAGTACACGAAGCTGGTCGGGTCCGCGTCGATCGGCGCCGTGTGCGTCTGACCCCTCGTGCGTGGTTTCGGTAGCGGCAACTACCGAAACCACGCACGAGCACGGGAATCAGATGGGACGGAAGCCGCTTCCGACACCGCCGCGTGCGTTCACGTCCGCCAGGATCGCGCTGAAGTTGGTGCCGACCTCCGGGCCGATGCACGGCGCTGCGAGATACGCGTTCACCATCGCGACGAGGGTCGTGCCGATGACCAGAGGCGCACCGGAGTCGCCCTCGACGACGCAGACCTGGGTCCATGTCTCCTGCGACTCGAACACGTCCCCCCAGACGAGACCACAGGTGTTGCCGGTGGTGCGGCCCTCCTTGCAGGCCAGGTTCGGGAACTGCGGCGGCGCACCCACATCGGTGATCGTCACGTTCCCGACCCGATTCACCGGCGTGACCCTGCCCGGATCGAACTGGATCACCGCGTAGTCGAGTGCCTCGTTGCCGGCCACCACACGGCCGAGTACGCCAGCGCCCAGGTTGCGCTCGGACTTGACCGTCGCGCCCGGGCCACCGCAGTGGGCCGCGGTGAATCCGACCAGACGACCGGCAGCGTCGTAACCGATCGTGCTCAGGGTGCAGTCGAAGATGTCGGTGGTCCCGTCACCGAGCGTGATGCCGGACCCACCGCCGAGCGGTATCCCTCCGGGTACCGCCGTCGCCACCCCGGCGCCGCCTCCGATCAGGGCAATCGTTGCCGCGAACGCCATCGCCAACTTCTTGAACATAAGGCCCCTCCCGCCCGGCCACGACAGGCCGCGTCAGCGAGTCAGCCTATCTGGATGCCGGTCGCTCCGAGGCTCTCCAGAGCTTTTTTGGCTTCCTCCAATTGAGCGCTGAGCTGAGCGACCCGCTCCTCGGCGGCCTGCCGCGCCTCGTCGATCACCGACTGCACGGCCTCGAGCGCGGTCTCGTCACCCAGTTCCCGCACGGCCCGTTCGACTGCGTCCGGACCGACCGGCGCGGGCTTTCCGACCCGTCGCGCACCGTGTGCGACCGCCACCGTCCATTCGTTGTCCGGGTCGATCGTGATCGTGATGCTGACGCCGGGCTGCTTCTTCGGCCTGCGGGCCGCGGTCTTCGGCTTCGGGGCGGGCTCGGCGGACTGCGAGGGGGGTATGGGCACAGCGGTCTCCTTCGTCGCGGGCTTCGGCGCCG
>NZ_JADZGH010000268.1:12630-17063 GCF_015865005.1 Rhodococcus sp. CX | reverse complement strand
TCCGCACCACCGGCGAGGTGCGCGGTGCGTACCCGACGGCGGCGACCGCCCCGATCGCCCTCGAGGACATCGCGGCGGTCGCTGCCCGGGCACTGCTCGACGACGCCCATGCGGGCCGCACCTACGAGCTGACCGGCCCCGAGTCGCTCAGCCACCCCGACATCGTCCGCGAGATCGGCCGGGCGCTCGGCCGTGAGGTGCCGTTCCGCGAGGTGAGCCGCGAAGAGGCGGAGACGTTGCTGAAACGGTCGATGGGGGAGTACGCGGGCTGGTATCTCGACGGCAGAGCATCCATGATCGGTCGTCCGCAGCAGGTCACGCGGACCGTCGAGGACGTTATCGGCCGACCGGCCACGACCTTCGCCCAGTGGGCGCACGCCCACGTCGACGAGTTCCGGTGACGCGGTGGCGGACGCAGACGTGGATCCCGAGGAGATCGCCGACGAGCTGTACGGCCTCGACCCGAACGACTTCGTCGCGGCCAGGGACGAATACGTCGCGCAGGCCCGCAAGGCAGGCGATCGGGACACGGCAGCGGCGATCGGCAGGCTGCGCAAACCGACGGTCGCGGCGTGGCTGGTGAATCTGCTCGCCCGCGACCGCGCCGACGAACTCGCCGCGCTGCTCGACCTCGGCGAGGCCCTGCGCAAGGCCCAACGCCGCTTGTCCGGCAGCGATCTGCGCAAGCTGTCGAACCAGCGTCGGCACGCGGTCGGGGCGCTCGAACGGGAGGCGGGCCGTCTCGCCGTCGCGCGCGGACGCCGGGTGAGCGAGGCGGCGCTGCGTGAGGTCGGGCAGACCCTCAACGCCGCTCTCGCCGACCCGGACATCGAGGAACGGGTGCGTGCCGGGCGGCTCGAAACCTCGCTCGAATACAGCGGATTCGGAGACACCGGTGCGGCTCCGCTGCACGTCGTCCGCGATCGGGCGAAGGACACCGCGACCGAGGAGTCCGAGGACGAACAGGCGCGCGCCGCCGAGAAGGAGAAGGAGAAGGCCCGCGCGGCCGAACTGAAACGCGCGATCGCCGACGCGGAAGCCGCCCAGGCGGCCGTCGTCGAGGCCCGCGCCGCGGCCGAACGAGCCGAGCAGGAACTTACTCGCCACGAGACGCGGGTGCGGGAGCTGCGCGAACAACTCCAGCACGCCGAAGAGCAGCGCGAGTTCGCGCGCAGTGCCGCCAAAGCCGCGGCGCAGGACGCGAAGGAGGCCGAGCGCGCGGCCTCGGCGGCGAATGCAGCGGTCAGCCGTCTGCGGGGTGAGTGACCGAAGCTCCGACGATCGACGCGGTGAATGCGAATCCGCCCACGCTGCAGCGGGGGCGGATTCCGAAACGCGTCGTGGATGGGGACGAGCCCGATGCGGGAGTCACGATCCGGGCGTCCGAATCGTCGAACAGACGACAGGACTATCGGACGGAGAAGCTCATGGACACCGCATACATCGCAATCACCGTCCTGGCCGCCGTCGCGATGGCGAGTGCCGCCACGCTGAGCCTGGTTCGGCACCGGCTCGTCGTGGCCGCAGCCGACGTCGTGGAGCTGCCCCGCTCGTGGGTGCCGCGACTGGGGGCGCTCCTGGGGGCGGGTGCGGTCGGGCTGATCGTGGGATTCGCGGTCCCCGTGCTCGGCGTGGTCACGGCGGTCGCTCTCGTGCTGTACTTCCTCGCCGCCGTCGGCGCCCACATACGGGTGCGCGACCACGATCCGGGGCGGCTCGCGAACGTCCTGACGTTCCTCGTCCTCGCGGTCGCTGCCCTCGTGTCGAGCGTGCTGTATCACGTCCCGTGGTGATCGGGACCGGACCTACACGGGGAATTCCCGTTACGGGTGCTCCGGCGTACCTGCGAGATCGGTTCTGCCGGTAGTAGGGACCCGGCCGCCGGCGAGCCCGTCGACCACGGCCCATTCCGCGGCCAGCGCCGTCGCCTCGACCTCGTCCTCCTCGACGTCGGTGAGTGGCCGCGAGGGTGCCCGCACCGTGACGAACACCAGGACCGCGGCGGCGGTCGCGGCGACCGCGGCGAGCCCGAACGCGGCGACGAAGGCGGACTGCTTCGCGAATCCGCCCGCGCCGACGAGCGTCGCGAGCAGCGTGGTGACCAGCGCGCTGCTCAGGGAACTGCCGATGGTCCGGGCGATCGAGTTGATGCTGTTGGCGACGCCGGTCTCGTCGGGCCGGACCTCGGCGACGAGCAGCGCCGGCAGCGCCGCGTAGGCGAGGCTGACGAAGACCGAGACGAGGATGCCCGAGACGATGATGTGCCAGCTCAGGTCGTGCAGCACGGCGATGAGCACGAACCCGGCCGTGCCGATCACGCAGGACACCCCGAGGACCCGTTTGGCGGTGAATCGATGCACGAGACGGCCCGCCAGTGCCGCGGCGATCACCCCGACCAGCGCGCCCGGCAGCATGTACACGGCGGTGGCCTCGAGCACCGTCGCACCGAATCCGTAGCCCGCCGCCGGCGGGGTCTGGACGAAGTACGATGTCGCGAGGAAGTTCACGAACATCGCGACTCCCACGAGCAGTCCCGTCAGATGCAATACGAGCACGGGCCGGTGGGTGAGCATGCGCGGCGGGACGAGCGGTTCGTCGACGTGCCGTTCGAACGCGAACCAGCCGGCGAGCACGGTCAGGCCGCCGGCCGCACACAGCAACGTCGCCGGTGAACCCCAGCCCCACGTGCCGCCCTCCGACAGCGCCAGCAGCGCGAGGGCCAGCCCGAGCGACAGCAGTACCGCCCCGGCCCAGTCGATCCGGCCGTGCGCCGCAGCGACACGTTTCGGGACGACGACGAACGCCATCACCAGCCCGGCGAGGTTGAACAGCACCAACAGCCAGAACACCCGCCGGTAGTCGGTGTCGCCCGACACGGTCGTGCCGGTGAGAACCATGCCGATCGCCCCGCCGACGCCCATCGTTCCGGACAGCAGCCCCATCGCGCCGACGAGCCGATCCGGGGCGATCTCCTCGCGGAGCACCGCGATGCCCACGGGGAACAACGCGTACGAGGCCCCCTGCAGCACCCGGCCGACGACGAGCAGCGCGAACGAATCGGTGAGCGCGCACAGCAGCGACCCGGCCAGCACCACCCACAGGATTCCCATGAGGATCGCGCGTTTGCCGCGAAGGTCGGCGAGCCGTCCGAGGACGGGGGTCGCGACCGCTGCGGCCAGGAGGTTCGCGGTGAGCAGCCAGCCGGAGGCGGTGGTGCTCACGCCGAGTTGCGCGCGGATGGTGCCGACGATGGGCACCACGACGGTCTGCATCACGGCGACGGTGGTGACGATGAGACACAGTGCGGGTAGCAACAGTCTGGTACGCAACGTGTCCGATCTCGCCATCAGCCGACCGTAGCAGTGACGAACCACGACAGCGTGCGAGCAACCGGCACGCGGGACACAGGGGTGCGAAGGTGGGTCGGTGACGCCCCGCACCCTCACGAACCGTGAGCTCGGCCGCGCGACCCTCGCGCGCCAGCACCTGCTGCGCCGCAGCGACCTCGGTCCACTGCCGATGATCGAGCACCTGCTGGGTCTTCAGGCGCAGGCATCCCTCCCGCCCTATCTCGCGTTGTGGAGCCGGATCGGGCGATTCGCACCCGAGTCCCTCTCCGGCCTCATCGCCGCCCGCACGGTCGTGCGGATCGTCCTCATGCGCGGCACGATCTTCGCGGTCTCGGCGGCAGACGCGGCCGCGCTGCGTCCGTGGGTGCAGCCGCTGCTCGACCGCGACCTGGACACCAACACCGCCTACGCCGCCGCGCTGGCCGGGGTGGATCGGGACGCGCTCGCCGCCGCCGGACGCGAACTGGTCCGCGACGTGCCGCGTAGTCAGCAGGAACTGCAACCGCTGCTCGCCGAACGGTTCCCGGGCCGCGACCCGAAAGCCCTCGCGCACGGGGTACGCGGACTCGTGCCGATGGTGCAGGTGCCGCCGCGCGGTCTGTGGGGCAGGTCCGGGCAGCCGCGGCTGGCCGTGCTCGACGAGTGGACCGGTCACCCGCCGGTCGCACCGGACCCGGAGTCGCTGCTGCTGCGCTACCTCGGGGCGTTCGGGCCCGCGAGCGTGCGGGACGCGCAGGCGTGGTGCGGGCTCACCCGGCTCGGCGAGGTCTTCGAGCGGCTGCGGCCGCGGCTCGAGGTCTTCCGCGACGAGCGCGGCGTCGAACTGTTCGACCTGCCCGACGCACCGCGCCCCGATCCCGCGACCCCCGCCCCGGCGCGCATCCTCGCGCCCTACGACAACGTGCTGCTCTCGCATGCCGACCGGTCGCGGCTGATCTCGGACGAGAACCGGCGCCGCATCATGACGCAGAACGGCATCGTCAAGCCGGCCGTACTCGTCGGCGGGACCGTCGCGGGTATCGCCGACCTGAGGATCACGAAACAGGCTGCGGCACTGGATATCACACCGTGGCGCAGGCTCAC
>NZ_JADZGH010000268.1:8972-12620 GCF_015865005.1 Rhodococcus sp. CX | reverse complement strand
TTCGCGGCCCCGGCGACCGCCGACCACCGGGTGCGATTCGTCGACGACGACCGCTGACCCGCCACCCGGGACGAATGCCGCGCGCGGCGTACATTGCAGGGGTGACCGACGCTGTACTCCCTGCAGTCCGTGCCCACCTCACCGAGCATGTCGCCGGTGCGTCCGGTGCCGACCCGGAATCGGCATCGGTGACGTTCCTGGGTCTCGAACCCATCGAGGTGCTGCGGTTCCGGTCGACGGACTCCGGGGTCACCCGGTTCGTCACGCTCGGCTGTTCGCGGCATCCCATGGGCGATCCCACGGCGATGGTCGCCGATCCCACCCGGGGCCCCCGCGCCGAGCTGGTCCTGAGCCTGCGGAATGCGGAGGGCATCACCGCCGGTGTTCACCGCACCCTCGCGATCCTCGCGGCGCTGCCCGCCGTCGAAGGTGTCGTCCTGACCGACGACGCACTGCTCGATCTCGGTGAACCACTGTGGGAGAACGCGCCGTTCACCGCGGTGCTGCTCGGACCCAGCGACATTCCCGACCTGGAGCTGCCCGAACCCGCCGATCCGGTCCGGTTCTTCGACGCCGTACCGCTCACCGGCACCGAGGCCGCGTGGAAGCGGTTGCGCGGCGCCGGTGCGCTGCGCGACGCGTGGACCGAAGCCGGCATCGACGTGCGCGACCCGAACCGAGGCCAGCCACGGATGTGACGCGATCCACTCCTGCTGCGTGATGTGATCCGGGTCGCTCCTGCTCTACAGTCGCGTCCATCCGATCACCACGGGAGGCACGGATGGACAAGGACGTCGTCGTCGTCATCGGCGTAGGCGGCATGGGACTGGCGATCGCCCGCCGCCTCGGCAGCGGCCGGAAGGTGCTGCTCGCCGATTTCGACGAGACCACGCTCGCGGCAGCGACTGCGACACTGCGCGGCGAGGGCCACGACGTCACCGAACGGACAGTCGATGTCTCCGAACGCGATTCGGTCGTCGCCCTCGCGGACGCCGCCGCCGGACTCGGGCGCGTCACCCACATCGCGCACACCGCGGGGCTCTCGCCCGTGCAGGCGCCCACCGAGGCCATCCTGCGCGTCGACCTGCTCGGTGTCGCCCTGGTCCTCGACGAGTTCGCGCGCGTCGTCGCGTCCGGCGGTGCGGGCGTCGTCATCGCCAGCATGGCGGGGCACATGTCCGGCGGGCTGCCCGCCGACCAGGAGAAGGCGCTCGCGACCACCCCGACCGGCGAACTGCTCGACCTGCCGTTCCTCGCACCGGAAACGCTGGGGCATCCCGCGATGGCCTACGTGGTCGCCAAGCGCGCGAACGCTCTGCGCGTGCAGGCGGCGGCCGCCGCGTGGGGCGCGCGGGGTGCCCGCATCAACTCGATCAGCCCCGGCGTCATCTCCACCCCGATGGGCCAGGAGGAACTCGCCGGCGAGTCCGGCGCGAACATGCGCGCGATGGTCGAGATGTCCGCGACCGGTCGCCTCGGCACGCCCGACGACATCGCCGCCGCGGTCGCGTTCCTCCTCGATCCGCAGGCCGGTTTCGTCACCGGCACCGATCTGCTCGTCGACGGCGGTGCCGTCGCCGCGGTGCGTGCCGCCGGGTGGGCCGGCTGACGCCGGGCGCGGCCGGACCGACCGAATCCGGTTATTTCGGCGTGATCACCCCGACCGGACCGACCGTGTGTTTCGGCGGCGGTCCGGTCGCGGGAGAGCGCACCTGCAGGCCGTTCCCACCGCCCGGCACCCGGACGTAGACGGTGCCCGGACCGGACCCGACCGGAACCTGCGTGGGGTCGGCGCCCGGGAACCCGACCTCGATCCGCCCGGGCTGCGACGCGAAATAGTTCAGCTGCACGGTCCAGTCCAGTTCCATCATCGGGCCGTCCAGCGGCAGCGCGACGGTCGTGCCGGGCGAGAGCAGGTACCCGCAGTCCGGCTCGGGTCCCGGCGGCACCCACCGCACGGCGAACAGGGCTCCTTCGACGAGCGCGCCGGAGTCGTCCAGCACGGCCGGATCCTCGGCGCTGTCGGCGATCTCGGCGCGACCGGGCAGCGCGGAGAACACCGATCCGATGAGATTGTGCGGATGCGTGACCGGCAGCAGCACCCACACCGACACCGGGTGGTCCAGGATCGGCACGTCCGGGTGGGCGGTGAGCGCGACCCGGGCGGTGGCGAGATAGTCGCCGGTCGGATTGTCCACCCAGCTCCGCGTGAACGTCACCGTCGACCACAGCGAACCGGCCGTGAACGCGACCGCACAGATCGCCGCGACGACAGGGGAGATGCGGGCCGGTGCACCCCGTGCGGGAGCGCGCAGCGCCAGGGCGGCCGCGATCGCGCCGATCACCGCCGAGTCCGCGAAGTAGCGCAGGGTCTGCGCCAGTTCGTAGGTGGTCTCGGCACCGAACCGGGTGCTGATCATCGCCGCCAGGGAGGCGAGCACGTAGGCGGCGGCCGCGGCCCACACCCATCCCGTCCGCCGGCGTCGCCGCACGCTCCACACCAGCACCGCGATCACCGCCGCCCAGCTCACGACGACCAGCACGATCGGCGGCGTCGCCCACGGCGGGCTCGGGTTCCAGCGTTCCCACTGCCACGGTCCGCCGAGCAACGTCGGCACCAGCCCGTACGACAGCCCGTGATGCGTCAGCCCGGACACCATCGCGAGATCGGGTATCCCGAAACGGGATTCGACGAACGTGAGATAGCACGCGGCCCACCCGGTGAGCAGCGCCGCCGAGGCTATCCACAGCACCCGCCCGCGTCGCGCCGCGAGCCGCACCGGCCGGGCGCGCCCGTCGACCCGGTACGCGAGCGCGACGGTCGCGAACGCGACGAACGGCACCAGGATCGACTTCTCGAAGAACAGCAGGGCGATCGCGGTGACCACGGTCGCGGACACCGCGTAGCGGCGCCGGCCGGTGCGGGCCAGCAGCAGCGCGTCCCCCGCGACCCACGCCAGCGCCGCCTGCAACGGCAGCGCGTTGAGTCCCGCCGCCCACCACGCGAACGCCGGCAGCGTCAGCGGTGCGAACAGGTAGAACAGCAGCGGTCCCCACAGGACCCGGCGTGGGCCGAGCAACAGCCACAACACCCGCAGCACCGCGAGCGACGCCACCGCCTGCCCGACCACCAGCGACACCGCGGCGGGCCACCACTGCAGGGGCGCCACCGCGTCGGCGAGCGCGGCCGCGGCGAATGCGCCCGGCATGAGATGGCCGTCGTGGTCGTGCAGCAGCAGCTCCGCGGACCACAGCGGATAGGTTCCCGCGCGGCCGATCAGGATCAGGTCGTCCCAGTAGAGTTCGCCGACCGCGGCGACGGCCGCGCGGATCGCCACCTGCACCACGACGAGCGCGAACCCGACCCCGAGGACCAGGCGCACACGATCCCGCCGGTCCGCGGGCACCGTGGAGGAACGGTCGAGAAGTGCTGTTCTCACAGCCACTTGTTGCGCCGGAACGTCAGGAACAGGGCGACGGTGCTCACCACGATCACCCCGACGACCAGGTAGTAGCCGTATTCCCAGTGCAGTTCGGGCATCCGGTCGAAGTTCATGCCGTAGATGCCGGCGATCATCGTCGGGACGGCCGCGATCGCGACCCACGCCGAGATGCGCCGCATGTCGGTGTTCTGTTGCACGGTGACCT
>NZ_JADZGH010000268.1:0-8782 GCF_015865005.1 Rhodococcus sp. CX | reverse complement strand
CGGCGTGGCGAGCGGGACCACCGCGCGGCGCAGTTCCACGATCTCGCGCTTGAGCAGATAGATCTGTTCGACGGCGATGCGGGTGCTGGGCGTGAACACGAGTTCCTCGAGGTCGTCGACGTCCGGCTCGACCAGGGTGGTCACCGCCAGATAGCTGTCCACCACGTAGTCGGCGACGGCGTGCAGCACCGACGCGGGCCCGAGCGCGAGCCGGCCGGGTGACTGCTCCAGCCGGTGCCGGACGTCGGACAGCCCGGAATGGTCGCCGTGCCGCACGCTCACCACGAAGTCGGGGCCGGTGAAGATCATGATCTCGCCGGTCTCGACGATCTCGTTGGTGGTCGTCACCGATTCGTGCTCGACGTAGTTGACGGTGCGCAGCACCAGGAACAGCACGTCGTCGTACCGCTCGAGCTTGGGCCGCTGGTGCGCGTGCACCGCGTCCTCGACCATCAGCTCGTGCAGGCCGAACGTCCGGGCGACGCTCGTCATCTGGTGTTCGTCGGGTTCGTGCAGTCCCAGCCAGACGAAGCCCTCGCCGCGGCTGCGCACCTCGGCGAGCGCGTCCGAGTGCGTGTACCGGCCGGGCAGGCGCCTGCCGTCGATGTAGACCGCGCAGTCGACGACGGCCTCTTCGGCGGGGACGGGGACGGCTCGGGAGTCGGCGTCGCGGCGGGACGGCAGGTTCGGCATCGGTTCCCTTCCGCGCGGCAGCTCGGCCCGGCCATGCTAACCCGCCCGCGGACGCCGCCCGGGGCGTTGCCTCGAGCTGTGTGCGGCCGGCGCCTGACAAACTGGAGGGGTGCGCATCGATCTGCATTCCCATTCGACGGCCTCCGACGGAACGGACACGCCGGCGGACCTGGTCCGTGCCGCCGCGACGGCGGGGCTGGACGTCGTTGCGCTTACCGATCACGACACGACCGCGGGCTGGGACGAGGCGGTCGCGGCGCTGCCGTCCCGGATGACGCTGGTGCGCGGGATGGAGATGTCGTGCACCGGCCGCGGTGAGGACGGGCATCCGGTCGCGGTGCATCTGCTCGCGTACCTGTTCGATCCAGCCGACCCGGTGTTCGCAGCGGAACGGGAACGACTCCGTACCGAGCGGGTCGGGCGGATCCGTGCGATGGCGTACCGGATGGCCGAGGACGGCCTGCTGCCGGATCCGGAGAGCGTCGTCGAGGCGGCGGGGCCCGTGGCGGGACGCCCCCACCTCGCGCGGGCGCTGGTCGAGGCCGGGGTGGTTCCGACGGTCGGTGCGGCCTTCACCGATCTGCTGTCGCCGCGGGGCCGCTACTACGTGCCCAAGGACGACACCGCCCTCGAGGATGCGGTGCGCATGGTGACGGCGGCCGGGGGAGTGACGGTGCTCGCGCACGCCCGCGCGCGGGCGCGCGGCAGGTTGCTGGCGCTCGACCACGTCGAGGAACTCGTCGACCACGGGCTCGGCGGGCTCGAGGCCGAGCATCCCGATCACGACGCCGCGGACGTGCGGCTGATGCGGGACATGGCGGCGAACCTCGGGCTGTTCGTCACCGGGTCGTCGGACTACCACGGCGCGAACAAGGACATCGGCATCGGCCGATTCACGACGCACCCGGCGGCGCTCGAGGAACTGATCGCACGGACCTCGGGTGTCGAGGTGGTCGTCGGATGAGTGCGTGGGGTCGGCGGGGCCGCGAGTCGTACGGGGACGACTACGACGATCGGTACTACGCCGCGGGCAATGACGACACCGAGTACTACGACAATGAGTACTACGACCATCAGTACTACGACGCGTCGGATTCGCCGACGGAGGTGTTCGATCGTGCCGGCCGGCGGGACAACGTCGCCGTGCGCGCGGTGCGGACGCTGTCCGGACTGGTGTGCGGCGCGGTCGTGATACTCGCCTTGGTCGTGGGCGGCGCCCAGTACCTCGCCGGGAATCGGGGAGTGCCGGGGCCGGGCGTCGAATCCGTGGCGGCTCACGTGGTGGCCGCGATCGTCGTGATCGCGGCTCAGATATCCGCGGATCGCCGTCGCGGGCTGTCCGCTCTACCCGGTTCCGCTGTGGTGTTTGTCACTGCGGCTTTCCTGATGTTCACGCAGTGGTGGGGATGACGCCCCGTATCTTCCCTGCTACCCGTGAGTAATTCGTCCGTTACGTGGACAAGACCCCCGGTTTCGTCGAAACTCACAGGTGGGACGCTCGAAAAGTGAGAGCTTCGCAATGTGTGGCGATTTGATTGTTCCGTTGTGAAGGTGGCAAACTTGCGTCCAATCCGGCGCCGGAGATACCCCCCGATGCCGGACGATGGCAGACCCCTGTACAAGGGCTCGTCGCCAGGGCTCACCAGCCACGGCGCCATCACGCTCCGGAAGTCGTACAGCGTAGTACAGCGGTAATCGTGATCGCGCCCGGATGCTTCACAGAATTTGTCCTTGGCGAAGCACCTGCGAACGAATGGTAAATCGTCGCAGCTACTTCGCAGTAACCGCGACCTGGGTGGTCACGGAACCAGCAGGAGTGTCATCGTGTCTATCGTGTCCGACGCACCAACGCCCAGCAAGGTCGAACTGACCAACGAAGAGATCTTCGACGCGCACATCGACGGCAAGCTGTCCGTCGAGCTCACGTCGCCGCTCGAGAACCAGCGCGACCTGTCGATCGCGTACACCCCGGGTGTCGCGCAGGTCAGCCGCGCGATCGCCGCCGACGAGACCCTCGCCGCCCGCTACACCTGGACCGACCGCCTGGTGGTCGTCGTCAGCGACGGCACCGCCGTGCTCGGTCTCGGAGACATCGGGCCGCGCGCCTCGCTGCCGGTGATGGAGGGCAAGTCCGCGCTGTTCAAGAAGTTCGCGGGCCTGAACTCGATCCCGCTCGTTCTCGACACCAAGGACCCCGACGAGATCGTCGAGACCCTGATCCGGCTGCGTCCGAGCTTCGGCGCCGTGAACCTCGAGGACATCTCGGCCCCGCGTTGCTTCGAGATCGAGAAGCGCGTCGTCGAGGCCCTCGACTGCCCGGTCATGCACGACGACCAGCACGGCACCGCCATCGTGGTGCTCGCCGCGCTCATGGGCGCCGTCAAGGTCCAGAACCGCAACATCGCGGACCTGCGCATCGTCGTCTCCGGCGCCGGTGCCGCCGGTGTCGCGTGCACCAACATCCTGCTCGCCGCCGGTGCCACCGACGTCGTCGTGCTCGACTCCAAGGGCATCGTCTCGCGTGAGCGCACCGAGCTCGGCCCGATCAAGGCCGACCTCGCCGAGCGCACCAACCCGGCCGGTCGCCACGGCGGGCTCATCGAGGCCCTCGACGGAGCCGACGTGTTCGTCGGTGTCTCCGCCGGCACCGTGCCCGAGGAGATCGTTGCGACCATGGCCGACGACGCGATCGTGTTCGCGCTGTCGAACCCGGACCCGGAGATCCACCCGGAGGTCGCGAGCAAGCACGTCGCAATCGTCGCGACCGGCCGCAGCGACTTCCCGAACCAGATCAACAACGTGCTGGCCTTCCCCGGTGTGTTCAAGGGCGCCCTCGACGCCGGTGCCCGCCGCATCACCGAGGGCATGAAGCTCGCTGCCGCCGAGGCCATCCTCTCGGTTGTCGGCGATGAGTTGGCGGTGGACAAGATCGTTCCGAGCCCGCTCGATCCGCGCGTCGCACCCGCCGTCGCCGAGGCCGTCGCGGCCGCGGCGAAGGCCGAGGGTGTCACCGACTAGCGGCATCGCACCGCACGCCCCGGACGGAGCCCGCACCAAGGCTTCCGGACCGGGGCGTTCGGCGTTGCGGACGGTGCGCGAGGATGGCACGGTGACCACGAACTCGAAGCGCACGACACGGTCGGGAAGAACCCTGGCCGCAACGGCGGCGATCGCGGCCGCGGCGGTCGCCGGGTGCGCGTCTCCGGTCCTCGACGAGGCCCCCGGACCGTCCGGCGTGGTCGTCGGCACGGGAACCGGGACCGACGGCGGGCTGCTCGCCCAGCTCTATGCGGGAGCGTTGCGTCGCACCGGGATCGACGTGACGGTCCGCGATCCGGGCGACCTCGCCGCGCTGGACGCCGCCGAGGTCACGCTCGTCCCCGGCTACACGGGCCGGCTACTGCGCCACTTCGACCCGTCCGCACCGCAGACGGACGCCGAGGACGTGTTCACCGCGCTCGGCCGGGCACTGCCCACCGACCTGACGGTCGCCGACTACGCGACCGCCCAGGACCGCGCCGTTCTCGTGCTGAGCGACGCGACGGCGGCCGCGCTGGGTGTCACGGGCGTCGACGAGATCGCCGGCCGCTGCGCGGAACTCACGGTCGCGGCGACGCCGGGCTTCGCCGCGACCGGGGGCCTCGAGGCGCTCGCCGCCGCGGGCTGCGTGCCCGCCGCCGTCGAGCAGGTCGCCGACGCAGACGCCGTGCGCGCGGCGACCGATCGCGGCGCGCTCGGCGCCCTCACGACGGCCTCACCCGCGCTCGTCGATGCCGGCCTCGTCGCACTGGCCGACGCCCCGGACCGCGCGCCCGGTGAGGACGCGACCGCCGAGGACGCGCAGCCACCGGTGTTCGCGGCCCAGAACGTCGTCCCGTTGTTCCGGCGGGACGTGTTCGGGGAACGTCAGCTCGATGCGCTGAGTGTGATCGCCGGAGAACTCACCACCGCAGACCTCGCCGTCGCGGACGCGTGGCTCGGCGAGCATGTGTGAGCGCAGGAACTCACCCAGGTCGACGATCGCGTCGGCGGCCTCGCGGACCAGCGACGCCTGCAGGTGGGCGACGTGCCACAGCCGCGGCTGTTCGGTGACCTGCACGTCGACACCGGCCGCCCGCAACCGCCGCGCGAACTCGGTGACCTGCGGGTAGAAGACCTCGGTCGTGCCGACGTGGATCAGCGTCGGCGGCAGCGGGCGCAGGTCGGCATGCATCGGCGCGTATCCCGGATCGGCCGGGTCGCCGTCGCCGAGATACGCCTCGGCGGACGGGAACAGCCATCCGGTCGAGAGCACGGTGTCACGGTCGAACGGCACCGCGCGCGAGCCCGGATCCACCCACGGCGACAGCAGGCCCAGCGCGGCGGGCGTCACCCCGTGCCGGTCCGCAAGCCGCAGGGCCGCCGCGACCGCCAGACCGCCACCCGCGGAGTCCCCGGCGATCGGTGTGCTCGCGGCGTCCACACCGTGTTCGGTGACGAGCTCGAGATACGCGGCGACCGCGTCGTCGAGCGCCGCCGGATACGGATGCTCCGGGGCGAGACGGTAGTCCAGGACGTACACGGCCGACGCGGTCGCTGCGGCCAGGTGCGCGGCGAGCGACCGGTGCGTGGCCGGGGAGCAGGTCGTGAACGCACCGCCGTGCAGGTACAGCACCGCGGTGCGCCGCTCGGTCGCACCGACCGTGATCCGTTCGGCGGGACGGCCGGCGAGGGTGATCTTCCGGACCACCGTGCCCTTCGGCAACGTCTGGATCGGTGCCGCCAGCCCGAGCAGCCGTCGTTGCATCGGATACGACAGCCGCGGGCTCAGCACGAGCCGGTACATCGGACGCAGGGCCGCGCGCACGAGCGGCAGCGGGAACTGTGGCATGTCGGTATCTACCCCTTCGGCAGCACGCGGCCGGCGATGTTCGCGACCACTCGTTGGTAGGACGGTCCGAGCAGCCGCACCCACGCGTCGAGCAGTTTCGCGTCACCGCCGATGAGCACCCGGGCGCGGTTCTTCCGTACGCCGTCGACGATGGTCTTCGCGGCGTCCTCCGGGGAGGTGCGGGCGAGCTTGCTGTCGAAGAACTGGGCGAAGCTCGCCTGGTCGACACCGTCGGGCACGGTCGCGTTGCGGGCGATCGCGGTCTTGATGCCGCCCGGATGCACGCACGTGACCCGCACCGGGTGGCCGGCGATCAGCATCTCCTGCCGCAGCGACTCGGTGAATCCGCGGACCGCGAATTTCGCTGCGTTGTAAGCGCTTTGGCCGGGGATCGAGAGCAGGCCGAAGAGCGACGAGACGTTGATCAGATGGCCGTCGCCGGACGCGATCAGGTGCGGCAGGAACGCCTTGCTGACGTTGACGACGCCCCAGAAGTCGACGTCCATGATGCGTTCGATGTCCTTGAACTCGGTGCGTTCGAACTCGCCGTGGTATGCGATGCCCGCGTTGTTGTAGACCTGGTTCACCGTGCCGAACCGTTCGAGCACCGCGTCGGCGTACGCGAAGACCGCCTCGCGCTGGGTGACGTCGAGATGGGTGGAGTGGACATCGGCGCCGAGATTCTCTGCCCGCCGGACGGTTTCGGCCAGGCCCACGGTGTCCACGTCGGACAGGGCGAGCCGCGCGCCCTTCGCGGCGAGCGCCACGGCCAGTGCCCGGCCGATGCCCGAGCCGGCGCCGGTGACGACGGCGACCCTGCCTGCGAATTCACTCATCGCACTGCCGCCTTTCCGCTGCTGCGCTCGGTCTGCTCGGTGGTGGTCACCGCGGGGTCGATCGCTGCGGCCGGTGGGACGAGGTCCGCGGCCGCGACGCCACGATACGCGTCGAGATCGAATTTCTTGGTCAGGCGCCGGAATTCGAACGTGAAGCCGGGCCACAGGGTGGTGTTGTTGCCGTGCTTGTCGAGGTACCAGCTCGCGCAACCGCCGTTGTTCCACACGCTGTTCTTCAGCGCGGCCTGCAGCTTGCGGTTGTACTCGTCCTGGGCTTCCTGCCGGACCTCGATCGTCCCGATGCGGTGCCGGTCGAGGGTTTCGACCGCGTCGACGACGTAGTTGAGCTGCGATTCGATCATGTACACCATCGAGGTGTGGCCCAGGCCGGTGTTCGGGCCGACGAGGAAGAACAGGTTGGGGAAGCCCGCGACCGCGCTGCCCTTGTAACCCTGCATGCCGGTCTCGTCGAACACCTCTGCCAGCGAGCGGCCGTCCTTGCCGACGATGCCTGCGAAGGTCGGGGAGTCCGTGACGTGGAAGCCGGTCGCGACGACGATCGCGTCGACCTTCCGGACCGTGCCGTCGCGGGTGACGACGGCGTCGGGACGCACCTCGGCGATGCCGTCGGTGACGAGGTCCACGTTCGGGCGGGTCAGCGCGGGGTAGTAGTTGTTGGAGATCAGCATGCGCTTGCAGCCGATCCGGAAATTCGGAGTGACCTTGCGGCGCAGTTCCGGATCGGGGATCTGCCGGCGCAGGTGCCGGCGGGCCGCGAACTCCAGCGGTTTCATGAAGATCGGGGCCTTGGCCAGGCCCACCACCTGCGTCTCGCGGGTGAGGTACTGCAGGGCGCGCGACAGTCGCTGGGCGCCCGGCACGTACTTGAACGCGAGATGTTCGACGGTCGTGTACTCGCGATCCGCGCGGGGCAGGATCCACGGCGCGGTGCGCTGGTACACGTCCAGGTATTCGACGCGGCCGGCGATCGCGGGCACGATCTGGATCGCGGAGGCGCCGGTGCCGATCACCGCGACCCGTTTGCCGGTCAGGTCGGCGTCGTGGTTCCAGCGTGCCGAATGGAAGATCTCGCCGTCGAAGCTGTCGATGCCGGGGATGTCCGGCAGCGACGGCTCGCACAGCGCACCCACGGCGGAGACGAGCACCTTCGCGCTGTAGTCACCGGTGGTGGTGTGCACGTCCCAGCGGAAGGTCGCGGGGTTCCAGCGCGCGCCGAGCACGTCGCACCCGAACACCGTGCGGCGCCGCACGTCGTACTTGTCGGCGACCCCGGTGATGTAGCGCTGGATCTCCGACTGCGGCGAGAACGAGCGGGTCCAGTCCGGGTTGAGGGCGAAGGAGTACGAGTAGAGATTCGACGGCACGTCGCACGCGGCACCCGGATAGGTGTTGTCGCGCCACGTGCCGCCGACCTCGGTGCCGCGTTCGAGGACGAGGAAGTCCTTACCGGCGCGGGTGAGGCGGATGGCGGCCCCGAGTCCGGCGAACCCGCTGCCGATGATCAAGGTCTCGACCTGCCGCACGGCGGCGCCGGCAGCGGAGATATCTGTAACCGGAAGACTCATGTATCCGAGCGTAGGTCCCTATTGAGGGATGGTCAATAGCATTGTTGACTCTAATTCAACAGAGGTGCTTGCATGGCACTTGTGAAGAACTCCGGCCCCAAACGCACCCGGCTCAGCCCGGACCAGCGCCGTGCGCAGTTGATCGATCTGGGTGTGCAGATGCTGTCGGAGCGGCCGCTCGAACACATCTCCGTCGACGACATCGCCGATCAGGCCGGGGTGTCCCGGGGCCTGCTGTTCCACTACTTCTCGAGCAAACACGAGTTTCACGTCGAGATCGTCCGGCACATCAGCCGCGACATGCTCGAACGCACCGCCCCGGACGAGAGTCTCGATCCGATCGCGATGTTGCGCGGCACCCTGGTCGCCTACGTCGACTACGTGACCGAACGCCGCGACACCTACGTGTCCATGCTGCGCGGGGCCGCCAGCAGCGACCCCGACATGACCGAGGTCTTCGAACAAACCCGGACCGCGATGGTCGAGCGCACCGCCGCACACCTGCCGATGCTGGGGATCGAGGTGACCCCCGCCGTGCATCTCGCGGTGCGCGGATGGATCGCGTTCGTCGAGGACACCACCATCGAATGGCTGCGCGATCCGCAGATCACCCGCGAGGAGTTCATCGAGCTCGCGGTCGGCGCCCTGCCCGCGGTGGTCATGGTCGCCGGGGCGCCGGCGGGTGCCTCCCCGTCGTAGCCGTCCCACCCCGGTTGTTCCGAGCGAATGTATCCCTCGTCTCCTTGGCGGGCTGTTGCAGAATCGCGGGTCGGTCTCGCCGTGACGCGGCGGGGCCG
>NZ_JADZGH010000008.1:26739-28332 GCF_015865005.1 Rhodococcus sp. CX | reverse complement strand
CCGACCCCGGCGGGCGTCGCGGCGATGACCGTGGCGACCCCGGCACGCCGCTGGAAGAACGTCTGCCGCACGGTCCAGCCGATGATTCCGTCGGCTTCGAGGCACACCCGCTGCCGATCCAGCGATCCGCTGCGGGTGATCAGCCACCCGGGGAGGACGGCGTGCCCGAGGCTGCGAAACCGGTCCCAGGCGAGCCCGGCCGCGACCGGAATCAGCAGACCGGCGCCGACCCACACGGACAGCGGAACCGTCCGGCCGGTGACCGCCGTGGCGACGGCCGCGACCGCGAGCACGGCGACGACGGGCAGGACGGCCCGGGTGTAGCGGCGCCGGCGCGCCGCGGCACCGTGCGACCGCAGCGGTGTCGTCGGCAGTGCCGGGTCGCGCACCACCGCCGTCGCGACGCGATGCGCCTCGGCGGCCGGGGCCGCGGGCAGCAACAGCGACGATTCGCCGCGCTCGGCCGCGACACCGGTCATGATCGCGTCGAGCCGGGCACCGCCCGCGATCCGCAGGGCGAGTGGTTCGCGCAGCACCGCGCCGCGCAGCCGCGCCCGGTCCAGGGTGGTGTGCCGAACCCGCAGCAGCCCGTGGCCGATGCGCAGGGTGCGGCCGTCGTCGGTGACGAGCAGGTTCCCGTAGAGCAGCAGGTACCGCACGCACGCCGCGGCACTCGCGACGGCCAGCAACGCCACCGCTCCCACCGCGACCGCGATCACCGGACCGGCCGTGGTGACCCACGAGATGCCGCGTTGCACGGTGCCGGACTCGGCGAGGCGTTCCCCGAGCCCGTACTGGAACACCACACCCGCGACCGCCGCGACCGCGACGAGCCCGGTCGTGGAGAACGGCGCGTAGCGCACCCAGGACGGTTGCAGGCGGGCGAGTTCGATCTCGGTGGGGGCGGCTGCGGGGGCCTTGTCGGGACGGCCGTCCGGGACGGGGTGGCCGGACAGCAGCGCCTCGCGCAGTGCCGGCACCGCGCCGATCGCGAGCCCGTCGAGTTCGAACCGGTTGCGGTCGCGGCCGCCGGAGGTGGCCTGACCGGTGCCGATCCGCACCGAGGCGAGCCCGAGGAGGCGATGCATGACGCGGCGGTCGACATCCACCGAACGGATGCGGCTGCGCGGAATCGACAACACCTGCCGCTGCAGCAGACCGCGTCGCAGCTCGACGTGCACCGGGCCGATCCGGTAGGTGGTGGTGAACCACCGCAGCACACCGACGACGACGAGCAGCCCGGCGACCGCCAGACCCCAGCCGTGGTTGCCGCTGCTGCTGCCGACGATCACCGACACCGCGAGCACCGGCAGCAGCCGCAGGATCTCCTGCACGGGGTGGACCAGCAGCATCCGCGGGTCCAGCCGCAGCCACGGCTGCTCGGCCTCGGCGGCGAGCGCGGCCGGGCTCTCCGATTCCGGGGGGACGGATTCGATGCTCACGTCGCGTCGATCCCGTTGCGTCCGGCGATCTCGGTGAGACGCGCCGCGGTGGCGTCGGCGACCGCGACGTCGAGGGCGGCGATCTCCACGGCTCCCGCCGACGACGCGGTGGTGACGGTGACCGTCGCCAGTCCCAGCCACCGGTCGATCG
>NZ_JADZGH010000008.1:25882-26488 GCF_015865005.1 Rhodococcus sp. CX | reverse complement strand
GCGGCGACGATCGGGATCCACAGCAGCGCGGCGTTCACGGCCCACAGCAACCGGGCCTTCGGGCTCGGCCGCCACGCGGGATCGTCCATCACCACCGGTGTCGGTGGAACGGTCCGGGCGTCGGGTCTGCCCAGTTCGGAATCCCGTGTCAATTCGTGCTCCTCGTCGCCGCGCCGGTCGCTCCCGAGTATTGCGCGACTCGGTCGGATCCGGCCCACGAGTCTCCCGACCCCGAGTGAACACGCAGGTGGGAGAAGATCACGAGCCGGGAGCGCACGCAGCCGATAGGCTCGGTTGTACCGGCCGGTCCGGCACGCGGGCCGCCTGGTCGAAACGTCGAGACGAGGAGGATTGTGATGCCTGGATCAGCGCGCCCCGACGAATTCGCCGGACTGCCCGAGGCCGATCGGATCGAGCAGGTCACGGACGCATACGACGACGAAGCCGCGGAGGACGTGGTGCCCGACCAGGTTCCGCTCGAGGTCGATCCCGGTGACGCCGTCGAGCAGAGCCTGTCCGTCCCCGAAGACGAGGACTATCCCAGGGAGTGAGCACCCGGAGGTGGCACGCGTCGGAGTCGTGGCGCATGATCGCCCAATGACCCGC
>NZ_JADZGH010000008.1:18428-25872 GCF_015865005.1 Rhodococcus sp. CX | reverse complement strand
GAACCTTCCCATGCCCTCGGTCCGACCCGGCGCCGCCGGGCGGACCGAGGCGCAGGCTGTGCCGGGGATGAGGCGAGCGTTGCGCCGGGCCCGCGACGGCGTGACGCTCAATGTCGACGAGGCCGCCGTCCTGCTGCAGGCCCGCGGCGCGGATCTCGAGGACCTGTGCGCGTCCGCGGCGCGGGTGCGGGATGCGGGTCTGGCCGCGGAGGGACGTCCCGGCACCGTCACGTATTCGCGGAAGGTGTTCGTGCCGATCACCCGGCTGTGCCGGGACAAGTGCCACTACTGCACGTTCGTCACCGTGCCCGGCAAGCTGCGGGCGGAGGGTCGGGGTATGTACCTCGAACCCGACGAGATCCTGGAGATCGCGCGGCAGGGCGCCGAACTCGGCTGCAAGGAAGCGCTGTTCACGCTCGGTGACCGGCCCGAGGACCGGTGGCCCGAGGCCCGGCAGTGGCTCGACGAGCGCGGCTACGATTCGACCCTCGACTACGTGCGGGCGATGGCGATCCGGGTGCTCGAGGAGACCGGCCTGCTGCCGCACCTGAACCCGGGCGTGATGAGCTGGGCGGAGATCTCCCGGCTCAAGCCGGTCGCGCCGTCGATGGGCATGATGCTCGAGACGACCTCCGAGCGGTTGTTCACCGAGAAGGGGCAGTGCCACCACGGCAGCCCGGACAAGGACCCGCAGGTGCGTCTGCGGGTGCTCACCGACGCCGGACGGCTCTCGGTGCCGTTCACCACCGGCATCCTCGTCGGCATCGGCGAGACGTTCACCGAACGGGCCGAGTCGATCGCCGCGATCCGCAAGTCGCACAAGGCGTTCGGTCACATCCAGGAAGTCATCGTGCAGAACTTCCGGGCCAAGGACGACACCGCCATGCGGGGTCACGACGACGCCGATCTCGACGAGTTCCGGGCCGCGATCGCCGTGGCCCGCCTGGTGCTCGGCCCCGGCATGCGCATCCAGGCGCCCCCGAACCTCGTTTCGCACGACGAGTGCCGCGCCTTGCTCGCCGCCGGCGTCGACGACTGGGGTGGCGTCTCGCCGCTGACCCCCGACCACGTCAACCCCGAGCGGCCGTGGCCGAACCTGGACACGCTCGCGCAGATCAGCGCGGACGCCGGATTCACCCTCACCGAACGGATCGCCGCGCAACCGCAGTACGTGCTGGCCGGTCAGCCGTGGATCGACCCGCGGATCGCGGCCCACGTGCGGGCGCTGTCCGACCCGCAGACCGGGCTCGCCGCCGACGTGATCCCGTCCGGGCTGCCCTGGCAGGAACCGGACATCGACTGGGAGTCGTCCGGACGCATCGACCTGAACTCCGACATCGACGTCACCGGCCGCAACACCGAGCACCGCTCCGACCTGGGCAGCGCCTTCGGTGACTGGGAAACCGTCCGCGAGCAGGTCCTCGCCCTCGGTGCGAGCGCTCCCGTGCGGGTCGACACCGATGTGCTGGCGGCCCTGCGTTCGGCGGAACGCGACCCCGCCGGCTGCTCCGACGCCGAATACCTGGCGCTGGCGACCGCCGACGGTCCGGGTCTCGAGGCGGTCGTCGCCCTCGCCGACGCCCTGCGCCGCGACACCGTCGGCGACGACGTGAACGTGGTGAACCGGAACATCAACTTCACCAACATCTGCTACACCGGCTGCCGGTTCTGCGCGTTCGCGCAGCGCAAGGGCGACGCCGACGCGTTCACCCTGTCCACGAGCGAAGTCGCGGACCGGGCGTGGGAGGCGCACGTCGCCGGTGCCACCGAGGTGTGCATGCAGGGTGGCATCGATCCGGAACTGCCGGTCACCGGCTACGCGGACCTGGTGCGCGCGGTCAAGGAGCGGGTCCCGACGATGCACGTGCACGCGTTCTCGCCGATGGAGATCGCCAACGGCGTCGCGCGCAGCGGCATCTCCACCCGCGACTGGCTGATCGAACTGCGCGAGGCCGGCCTGGACACCATCCCGGGCACCGCCGCCGAGATCCTCGACGACGAGGTGCGCTGGGTGCTCACCAAGGGCAAGCTGCCCACCGCCGAGTGGATCGACGTCGTGACGACCGCGCACGAGGTGGGGCTGCGGTCGAGCTCGACGATGATGTACGGGCACGTCGACCAGCCGCACCACTGGGTCGGACACCTGAACGTGCTGCGCGGAATCCAGGACCGCACAGGTGGTTTCACCGAATTCGTGCTGCTGCCGTTCGTGCACCAGTCGTCGCCGCTGTACCTCGCGGGCGCGTCCCGGCCGGGTCCGACGATGCGCGACAACCGCGCCGCGCACGCGCTGGCGCGGATCATGCTGCACGGGCGGATCGACAACATCCAGACCAGCTGGGTCAAGCTCGGGGTCGCCGGGACGCAGGCGATGCTGCAGGGTGGCGCCAACGACCTGGGCGGCACCCTGATGGAGGAGACCATCTCCCGGATGGCGGGATCGCAGCACGGATCGGAGAAGACCGTCGCCGAGCTGGTCGCGATCGCCGAGGGCATCGGCCGTCCGGCCCGTCAGCGCACTACCGCGTACGCGCGTCGCGACATCGGGGTGACCGTCGCCTGACGGCGGCGGCCGGGACATCCGCACCGGTCCTCCAGCAGGTCAGGGCACCCTAATTCGTCGGGGTCCCCGCCCGGCGGGGGATACTGGACGGCGTCGGTCGCCGCGGGTGGCCGATTCGGGCGGGACCGCGCAGGTCGGCGGGCATAGTGAAAGGCAGGTAGAACAGCAGTGACGTACACGATTGCGGAGCCGTGCGTGGACGTGATGGACAAGGCATGTATCGAGGAATGCCCCGTCGACTGCATCTACGAGGGCGGTCGCATGCTGTACATCCACCCCGACGAGTGCGTCGACTGCGGTGCGTGCGAGCCGGTCTGCCCCGTCGAGGCGATCTTCTACGAGGACGACGTGCCGGACGAGTGGTCCGCCTACGTGAAGGCGAACGTCGACTTCTTCGACGATCTGGGTTCCCCCGGTGGCGCTGCCAAGCTCGGCAAGGTCGACTACGACCCGCCGTTCGTCAAGGCGCTTCCTCCCATGGGCGAGGAATGAGTTGACCTCCACGGTGACCACACGTGCACGTCGTTCGGTGGCGAAATCACTGCCGGACTTCCCCTGGGACTCGCTGACCGACGCCAAGGAGAAGGCGTCGGCGCATCCCGACGGGATCGTCAACCTCTCGGTCGGAACCCCCGTCGATCCGGTCGCCCCGGTGATCCGCGAGGCACTCGTCGCGGTCGCGGAGGAGCCGGGCTATCCCACGACCCACGGCACCGCCGAACTGCGGTCCGCCGCCGTCGGCGCGCTCGCACGCCGTTACGGCATCACCGGCCTCGCCGAGTCGTCGATCCTGCCGGCGATCGGTACCAAGGAAATGATCGCGTGGCTGCCGACCCTGCTCGGTCTCGGCGCCGACGATCTCGTCGTCATCCCCGAACTGGCCTACCCGACCTACGAGGTCGGCGGTCTGCTCGCCGGCGCGCGGCTGATCCGCGCCGACGGCCTCAACCGACTCGGCCCCGAGGGCGCGGCGCTGGTGTTCGTGAACTCCCCGTCGAACCCGACCGGCAAGGTGCTCGGCCTCGAGCACCTGCGCAAGGTCGTCGACTGGGCCCGCAGCCGCGGCGCCGTCGTCGTGTCCGACGAGTGCTACCTGGGGCTGACCTGGGAAGGCGAAGCGCTGTCGATCCTGCACCCGAGCGTGTGCGACGGCGACCACACCGGCCTGCTGGCCGTGCACTCGCTGTCGAAGACCTCGAACCTCGCCAGCTACCGCGCCGGGTTCGTCACCGGTGACGCCGAACTGGTCGCGGACCTGCTCGAGGTGCGCAAGCACTCCGGCATGATGCTGCCGCTGCCCATCCAGTCCGCGATGACCGCGGCGCTGCTCGACGACGAGCACGAGAACATCCAGCGCGAGCGGTACCGCGCGCGGCGCGAGGTGCTGCTCGCAGCGATCCGCGGCGCCGGCTTCACCGTCGACCATTCCGAGGCCGGGCTCTACCTGTGGGCGACGCGCGGCGAGGAGTGCCGCGCGACCGTCGACTGGTTCGCCGAACGCGGAATCCTGGTGGCACCGGGCGAGTTCTACGGTCCCGGTGGTGTGCAGCACGTGCGGATCGCGCTGACCGCGACGGACGAGAGGATCGCCGCGGCCGCGTCCCGACTCGGCTGATCGGGCTCGGTAACCCGAGAAACCGGTCGTACGCAGGTAGATTGGCGTCCGTGAGCACATCGGGCGACGATCCGCGATCGGCGGTGTTGTATGTCCTGTTCGCCGTGCTGGCGACGCTGCTTGCGCTTCGCTGGGCCCGTGCCCGCGACCTCGGGACGTTCCTGTGGCCCCCGCCCCTCGCCGCGACCGTGCTGTGGCTGATAGTGGCCGTGCCGTCCCTGCTGCGGGTCGCCGTGCCCGCGCTCGACGAGATGTTCCGGCGCAACCCGGTGCAGATCCGCAACGACGGCGAATGGTGGCGGATCGGCACGTCGGTGCTCGTCCAGGACGGGGGAGCGGCCGCCATCGTGGCGAACCTGGTGCTGCTCGCCGTGCTCGCGGTCGCGGGTGTGCGCGTGTGGGGACCGGGCCGTGCGCTCGCCTTGTTCGCCGGCGGACAGCTGATGTGGGGATTGTTCACCTCGTTCGTGTCGCCGTCCGCCGGTGCCGGCTGTTCCGCGGCGGCATTCGCCCTGGCCGCGGCGACCGCCGGACTCTGGTTGTCGATGGGTGCCCGCCGCCTCGAACTGGCTGTGTCCCTGGCGATTCTCGCGATCGGCGCGTTGCTGCTGTTGATCGACGACGCACACGGTGTGGCGGTGCTGTGCGGCATGCTGCTCGGCGCGGTCCTCGGCACCGTGATGCCGCCGACCCGACCGGTGTCGGCCGCGGCGGTCGGGACCTGAGGATGCGGTCTGTGGGAAGGTGATGCCGTGTCTGCACTCCTGTCCTCACTGAATCCCCTCGCCGTCGCGCGCGGCGACGACGTGCCCGACGCCGTCCGGATCGACGGGCACACCCTGTCCCGGAGCGATCTCCTCGGTGCCGCGACCGCCGTTGCGGCGCGCGTCGCGCGGGCCGAGCGGGTCGCGGTGCTCGCGACCCCGACGGCGTCGACGATCGTCGCGGTCGTCGGCGCGCTGCTCGCGGGTGTCACCGTCGTTCCGGTGCCGCCGGATTCCGGTCCGGCCGAGCGGGCGCACATCCTGAACGATTCCGGCGCCCAGGCCTGGCTGGGAGCGGCACCCGAATCGGACGACGCCGTCCCGCAACTGCCGGTGATCGCGGTGCGACTGCACGCGCGGGACTGGCACGCGTTGCCCGAACCGGATCCGGCGCGCATCGCGTTCGTGCTCTACACCTCGGGCACGACGGGAGCTCCGAAGGGTGTGCTGCTGAGCCGCCGCGCGATCGCCGCGGGCATCGATGCGCTCGCCGAGGCGTGGGACTGGACGAGCCGCGACATCCTGGTGCACGGGCTTCCCCTGTTCCACGTGCACGGCCTGATCCTCGGTGTCCTCGGGCCCCTGCGGGTGGGCAGCCGGCTGATCCACACCGGCAAGCCGACACCGCAGGCGTACGCCGAGGCCCGGGGCACGCTGTACTTCGGGGTGCCGACGGTGTGGTCGCGGGTCGTCGAGGACGAGGCGTCGGCGCGGGCGCTGAGGGGCGCGCGGCTGCTGGTGTCCGGGAGTGCCCCGCTGCCGGTGCCGGTGTTCGAGCGGCTGCGCGAGCTGACCGGCCTCACGCCGATCGAGCGGTACGGGATGAGCGAGACCATGCTGACGCTGAGCACCCGCGCCGACGGGGAACGCCGGCCGGGGTGGGTCGGCACACCGGTGCGCGGCGTGGAGACCCGGCTGCGGGACGAACACGGCGCCGACATGCCGCACGACGGCGAGAGTATCGGTGTGCTGCAGGTTCGCGGGCCGATGCTGTTCGACGGCTATCTCAACCGCCCGGACGCGACCGCGGAATCACGGACCGACGACGGCTGGTTCGTCACCGGTGACGTCGCCGTGATCGATCCCGGCGGATTCCACCGGATCGTCGGCCGCGAATCGACCGACCTGATCAAGTCCGGCGGGTTCCGGGTGGGTGCGGGGGAGATCGAAACCGTCCTCCTCGGGCATCCCGCGGTGCGGGAGGTCGCCGTCGTCGGAGTGCCCGACGACGATCTGGGGCAGCGCATCGTCGCGTTCGTCGTGCCGCGTCCGGGCGGTCCGGAGGTCGACGAGGAAGAACTCGTCAACCTTGTGGCACAGCAGCTTTCGGTGCACAAACGTCCCCGGGAGGTGCGGGTGGTGCAGGACCTTCCCCGCAACGCGATGGGGAAGGTGCAGAAGAAGCTGCTGCTCGGATAGGAGCCGCCGGCGGGGTGGATGGGCCCCGCCGGGCGGAGTTCGCGAGAAATCTGTGACTTGGGGTTGCGCATTCCGCCCCCGAAGGCGGATTGTTTTCTGCACAGTAGGTGCGTCTACTCATTGGGGGGTTGAAACATGTCTGTGACCGATCACGTGCGGACAGATCACGTGCATCCGATGGTTCCGGGGGGTGGGGAGCCCGCATTCGTCGTCGACGGAAAGCCGGCGTCGGTACCGCTTCGTGATCTGCCGGCGGTGGCCCGCAAACTCGTCGCGCACTTCGCCGACCACGTCGCGCCGTGCTCGTTGCGGCCGGGGGAGTCGCTGCGCGGTGACGTCACCGAGGTCACCGTCCGATGCCTGCGCATCGCGATCCACCTGCTCGACGCGGGTGAGCTGCCGTCGGACGCCGACCTGGCCGAGCTGCGCAGCAGCGCCGCGCAGTGGGCGCGCGCCGGTTTCCGGCTCGAATACATGCTGCGCATCTACCACGAGGGAATCCGCCTCGGCTGGGAACTGGTGACCGAACGCGCAGGTGAGGGCGACATCGAGTCCATCGCCGCCGCGTCCCGGCTGTGGATGGCGCTGCTCGAGCGCGTCACCGTCGCCGCCACCACCGGTTTCGTCGCCGAACTCGACGCGATCAAGCGGGAACGGGACGTCGCCGCGCAGGAACTGGTCACCGCCCTGCTGAGCGGCCAGGACGCCGCCGCGGTCGCGCGGCGGTCCGGGCTCGAGCTGGCCGACGGGTACACGGTGCTGGGTCTGGCGCTGGCCCGCCATCCCGACACCCGCAATCCGCACGTGCGGCAGGACGTCGTCGCCCGCCGCACCCTCCGTCGCGTCGAGGTCGAACTGGAAGCGGCCTGCGAGGGGCGGCAGCTGGCGCTGCTCGGTCCGGAAGGCGGCACGGTGTTGCTCGCGGGCGCCCGCAGCGACGACTCGATCGCGATGCTGCGCGAGCGCATCGAGACGGTCGCCGGGGTGTCGGTGACGATCGTGGTGGTCCACGCGACGGTCTCCGAGGTGCCGACCGGAGCGCAGCAGGCCCACGAACTGCTCGATCTGGTTCGTCAGCTCGGC
>NZ_JADZGH010000008.1:7640-18418 GCF_015865005.1 Rhodococcus sp. CX | reverse complement strand
CCCGGCGCGCGAGTACCTCGCCCGGGTCCTCGAACCGCTCGACGACACGCCGGAGCTCATCGAGACGCTCGAGACGCACATCGCCCACGACCTGAGCCGCCAGCTCACCGCCCGCACGCTCCACGTGCACGCCAACACCGTCGACTACCGGCTCAAGCGCATCGCGCAGTTGACCGGGTACGACCCGACCCGGCCGTCCGGGTTGCGGCAGTTGCAGGCCGCGATCGTGGCTCGGCGGTTGGAGGGTGTCGTGCCGGAACACGCCGGGGGTCTCACGATGCTGTAACGATTGCATCTCATGACCGATAAGGTGTGACCGGCGTCATATGGGGGTAATACCCGGAGGTCGGCCGGATCATCGGTCAGGGGAGGAGTCGTATGGCGGTGCCGCCCGGCGAGCGGAAGCGTCGCCCGACACGGAGGGCCGCCGCGTACCTGCTGGTCGTCGCACTGTTTGTCGGACTGGGCGCCGGTGTGGCGGGAGCGGTCCGGGCCTGGCGGGACCGGTGCGAAGTCGTCGACGAATACACCCTCGCGGTGGCGCCCGGAATCGAGGACGCGGTCGAAGAGGTACTCGCCCGTGCCGACACCGGATGTACACGCTTCACCGTCTCGGTCGCCGAACCCGGTGACGTTGCGGGCCTGCTCGGAACCGGGGAGGGCGCACCCGACCTGTGGATTACGGATTCGGGCTGGTGGGCCACCCGCGCGTCGGCGATGGCGTCGGGTCCGGTGCAGACCGTCCTCACGCCGATCGCGACGACGCCGGCGGTCCTGGTCGGACGGCCCGGGCAGGTCCCCGAGGTGGCCACCTGGCGGGCCGCCCTCGCCCTGAAGGACCTGCGTCCGGGCAATCCGCTGCGCACGGGTGTAGCCGCGGCGCCGATCCGGGCGGCGCTCGCCGAAACCGAGAACGATCCGGTCGCGATCGGCACCGTGCGCACCGCGATGGCACCCCTCGCGCAGCGCGAGAACGCCCGGCCGGACGAGCCACCGACCGGTGGGGTCCTGCTCGACCTGATCGCGTCGGAGGGCGGGGTCGGTGTCGCCACCGAACAGCAGTTCCACCGGTACAACACCGACGGCGGTGACGCACTCGGGGGCGCGGTGCTCGAAGCGAAGGTGCCCGACAACGGCAGCATTCTGCTCGACTACTCGCTGGTGGTGACGGCGCCGGGCCCGGAGCGGCACCGCGACGCGACCGAGGCGGGACGGATGCTGGCGGACATCTTCTCGACGCAGTGGGCGCGGGACGTCTTCGTCGCCCACGGGTTCCGCGATCCCGCCGGGCGGGCCCTGCCCGAGGGAGCCGGGGTCGGTGAGATCACCGCGATGACCCTGCACGACGAGAGCATCGCTCAGGAAGCGCTGCAGGCGTGGGCGGTACTGGCCCTGCCGATCCGCACGCTCGTCGCCGTCGACGTCTCTGCGTCGATGAACACGCCGGTCGGCGGCGCCACGCGCCTGCAACTCACCGAGCAGGCTGCCCGCTCCGCCACGGCGATGTTCTCGGGCAGCGTGCAGGCCGGCCTGTGGGTGTTCGCCGACGATCTCGGCGGGGACGGGCAGGGCCACCGCGAACTGCTGCCCATCCGGCGGCTCGACACCATGGTGGACGGGCACCTGCAGCGGGATCTGATGAACACGCTCAGCACCACTGTGGCGGCCGAGGCGGCGGCAGCGGCGGGCGATCGCGCGGCCCTCTACGACACGACACTCGCAGCGTTCCGGCAGATGCAGGCCACCTACGACCCGCGCGCGATCAACAGCGTCATCGTCCTGACCGACGGTGGGGACGACGAATCGGGCGGCATCGGCCGGGAGGATCTGGTCGCGACCCTCGAGCGCGAGCAGAATCCGGCCCGGCCGGTCGTGATCGTCACGGTCGGCATCACGGACGACGCCGATGCGGATGCGCTCGCGGCGATCGCCCACGCCACCGGCGGAACGAGCTACATCGCGCAGGACCCTGCCGACATCTCGGCGATCTTCGTCAGCGCCCTCGTGGACCGCACCCGCTAGCGAGGTTCGATCGGCCGGCTACTGCGCCTGCCGGGTCGGGTGCTGCCGGGTGCGGCGCTGCCACACGAAGCCGATCCCGGCGATCACCAGGAACAGCACGAGCGTCGACAGCAACTGGATGCGGGCGGCGTCGTCGAACAGCATCAGCACGATGAACGCGCCGAGCATCGCCAGGGTGAACCAGCTCAGGTAGGGGAACGCCCACATGCGGACCGTGAGGACGCCTTCGCGCTCGAATCGCGGACGCAGGCGCAACTGCGCGACGACGACGAAGATCCAGATCGCCAGCAGCGCCGAGCCGACCGCATTGAGCAGGATCCCGAGCAGGGTGTCGGGCAGCAGCCAGTTCAGCAGCACGCTGACGAACCCGAAGAACACCGACAGCAGCACCGCGTTGCGCGGCACCCCGGTGTGCGAGAGCTTGCTCAGGGCGGCGGGACCGTCGCCGCCGCGGGAGAGGGCGAACGCCATCCGGGACGTTCCGTAGACGTTCGCGTTGAAGGCCGACAGGAGCGCCACCACGACGACCAGTTCCATGAATCCGGAGACGTACGGGATGCCTGCGACGTCGAGCACGGACACGAACGGCGAATCGTCGGTGCTGCCCGCGACGGTCCACGGCAGCACCAGCACCATGATCGCGATGGACCCCAGGTAGAACATGCTGATGCGCCAGACGACGGTGCGCACCGCGGTCGCGATGGCTCGTTCCGGGTCCCGGGATTCGGCGGCCGCGATGGTGACGATCTCGATGCCGCCGAATGCGAACGCGACCGCGAGCAGACCCGCGGCGATACCCGCGATGCCGTTCGGCGCGAAGCCGTCGCCGTCACCGAACAGATGCGTCGTCCCGACCGGTTCGGTCCCGGGCAACAGGCCGAACACCAGCAGCACACCGATGACGAGGAACGCGACGATCACCGCGACCTTCAGTGCGGCGAACCAGAATTCGAATTCCCCGAAGTTCGCGACCTTCGCGAGGTTGACGACCGCGAAGAACGTGACGAACACCAGCGCGATCACCCACTGCGGCACCGCGGGGATCCACGAGTTGACAATGCTCGAGGCGCCGGTGATCTCGACGCCGAGCACCATGATCAGCATGAACCAGTAGAGCCAGCCCATCGTGAAGCCGGCCCACTCGCCGATGCCGATGCGCGCGTAGTGGGAGAACGAACCGCTGGCGGGCAGCGCGGCACCCATCTCACCGAGCATCCGCATCACGAAGATGATCATGATGCCCGCGAGAATGTACGAGACGATGACCGCGGGTCCGGCGGCGGCGATGCCGACGCCGGACCCCAGGAACAGGCCCGCGCCGATGGCGGAACCGAGTCCCATCATCGTCAGGTGCCGGACCTTCAGGCCGGTGCCCAGATCCTCGATCTCGGTGTGGGGTCGTCCGGCTTCGGTCACTGCTCTGCTCTGTTCGGGTGTAGCTCTGTTCGGATGCGCGCCGGGCTCAGTCGTTGGCGTGCAGGGCGGCGTTCAGTTCGACGCCGGTGCCCTTGTTGGGGACGACCTCGACGGCCCCGCTGACCGAGTTGCGGCGCAGCAGCAGGTTCGACGCGCCGCTGAGTTCCTTGGCCTTGACGACGGTTCCGTCCGGTCCGGTGACCTTGGTGCCCGCGGTGATGTACAGGCCGGCTTCGACTATGCAGTCGTCGCCGAGCGAGATGCCGACACCGGCGTTGGCGCCGAGCAGGCAGCGCTTGCCGATCGAGATGACTTCCTTGCCGCCGCCGGAGAGGGTGCCCATGATGGACGCGCCGCCACCGATGTCGGAGCCGTCGTCGACGACCACGCCACCGGAGATGCGACCCTCGACCATCGAGCTGCCGAGCGTGCCGGCGTTGAAGTTCACGAAGCCCTCGTGCATGACGGTGGTGCCCGACGCGAGGTGCGCGCCCAGCCGGACGCGGTCGGCGTCGGCGATGCGCACACCCGACGGCACGACGTAGTCGACCATGCGCGGGAACTTGTCGACCCCGAAGACGGTGACGTGACCGCGGATGCGCAGGCGCGAACGAACGGTTTCGAAGTTCTCGACGGCGCACGGGCCGAAGTTGGTCCACACGACGTTGGCGAGCAGACCGAAGATGCCATCCAGGTTCTGGCCGTGCGGCTTCACCAGGCGGTGCGAAAGAAGGTGCAGGCGCAGGTACACGTCGTGCGCGTCGACGGGAGCCTGGGACAGGTCGGCGATCGTCGTGCGCACCACGACCTGGGAGACCTCGCGGGCCTCGTCGGTGCCGGCGAGCAGCGCCAGGTCCGACGGGATGTCGGTGCCCTCGAGCCGCTGCGTGCCCGTCTCGCCGTATTCGCCCAGCGTGGGGGCCGGGTACCAGGTGTCGAGGACGGTGCCGTCCGCCGCGATGTTCGCGATGCCTACTGCCGATGCTCCGAGTGCACTCACGGTCGAGAAGATTACGCGAGGGCATTGCCCGGCTGCGCCTGCCCTGTGAAAAACCCGCGTTCCGTATCGTGCACCTATGCCCGTACCACGCCTGGACCTGCACGCCGATCCCGTCGAGTTGACCGCTGCGCTGGTGGACATTCCCAGCGTGTCGCACGACGAGGCCGTGATCGCCGATGCGGTCGAGACCGCGCTGCGCGAACAGACCTCCGGCTTCGAGATCGTGCGCTGCGGCAATGCCGTGCTCGCCCGCACGAATCGGGGTCTGGGCAGCCGGGTGATGCTCGCCGGGCACCTGGACACGGTGCCTATCGCCGACAACGTCCCGTCCCGCCGCGACGGCGATCTGCTGTGGGGATGCGGCACCGTCGACATGAAGTCGGGCGACGCGGTGTTCCTGCACCTGGCGGCGACGGTCGCGGACCCCGCGCACGACCTGACCCTCGTGTTCTACGACTGCGAGGAGATCGCCGCCGAGTTCAACGGTCTCGGCCGGATCGAGAAGGAACTGCCGGACTGGCTGGCCGCGGACGTCGCGATCCTCGGCGAGCCGACGGCCGGACAGATCGAGGCGGGCTGCCAGGGCACGCTGCGGGCGCGGCTGTCCACGTCCGGGGTTCGGGCGCACTCGGCCCGGTCGTGGTTGGGGGACAACGCGATCCACCGTCTCGCCCCGGTGCTCGAGCGGCTGTCGCGGTACGAGGCGCGGTCGGTGGACATCGACGGCTGCGTGTACCGGGAAGGGCTGTCGGCCGTGCGTATCACCGGTGGTGTCGCCGGCAACGTGGTGCCCGACGCCGCCGACGTCGACGTCAACTTCCGGTTCGCGCCTGACCGCACCGTCGACCAGGCCGTCGCCCACGTGCGGGAGGTCTTCGACGGACTCGACATCACCTTCGAACTCACCGACGCCTCGCCCGGTGCTCTCCCGGGCCTGTCGGATCCGGCGGCGGCCGGTTCCGCGCCAAGTACGGCTGGACCGACGTCTCGCGGTTCGCCGCGCTGGGCATCCCCGCCGTGAACTACGGGCCGGGCGATCCGAATCTCGCGCACAAACGTGACGAGCACGTCCCGGTCGGGCAGATCACCGAAGTGGCCGCGGTGCTGCGCGACTACCTCTCCCGATAGCGTGAACCCCATGTCAGACACCGAATCCGGCCGGCGCAAGTCCCGCGCCAAGATCGTTCAGCGCGGTCCCGTGCAGTTGCGCGGCGACCGCGCGGTCGAGACGACGACGATGGACCAGCGTCTGCTGGACCGTCGCGGACCCACGGACTGGGTGCACACCGATCCGTGGCGGGTCCTTCGCATCCAGAGCGAGTTCATCGAGGGCTTCGGCGCGCTCGCCGAGGTCCCGCGTGCGGTCGCGGTGTTCGGTTCCGCACGCACCCCGGAGGACGATCCCGAGTACGCGCTCGGGCGCAAACTCGGTGCGGCACTGGTCGAGGCGGGATACGCGGTGGTCACCGGTGGCGGGCCGGGTGCGATGGAGGCCGCGAACCGCGGCGCGAGCGAATCCGGTGGGTTCTCCATCGGACTCGGCATCGAGCTGCCGTTCGAGCAGGCCCTCAACGAATGGGTCGATCTGGGCCTGAACTTCCGGTACTTCTTCGCCCGCAAGACGATGTTCGTCAAGTACTCGCAGGCGTTCATCTGTCTGCCCGGCGGATTCGGGACGCTCGACGAGCTGTTCGAGGCCGTGACCCTTGTGCAGACCCACAAGATCACCCGGTTCCCGATCGTGCTGCTCGGCACCGAGTACTGGTCGGGACTGCTCGATTGGATCCGCACCGTCATGGTGCGCGCCGGCAAGATCTCGCCCGGCGATCTGGAACTGCTGTCGGTCACCGACAGCGTCGAGGAGGCGGTCCGCATCATCGTCGAGGCCCACCGTGGGGAAGAGGCGGACACGCTGTACGAGGAGAACACGTCGTGGTGAACGGAGCGCCGGTACCGGGCGCGGTGAACGGGCAGCCGATCGCGTTGTCGGTGTGCGTGTACTGCGCGTCCGGGCCGGTCGACGGGTCGTATCTGGAGCTGGCCGCGGCGGTGGGGACCGAGATCGGCCGGCGAGGCTGGCAGCTCGTGTCCGGTGGCGGCAACGTGTCGATGATGGGCGCGGTCGCCGAGGCGGCCCGCGCCGCCGGCGCGCACACCGTGGGCGTGATCCCGAAAGCGCTGGTCCATCGCGAGGTCGCCGACGTCGACGCCGACGAGCTGATCGTCACCGAGACCATGCGCGAACGCAAACAGGTGATGGAGGATCGGGCGCACGCGTTCATCGCGTTGCCCGGCGGTATCGGCACCCTCGAGGAACTGTTCGAGACGTGGACGGCCGGGTACCTGGGCATGCACGACAAGCCGGTGGTGCTGCTCGACCCGGTCGGGCACTACACCGGGCTGCTCGAGTGGCTCCGCTCGATGGTCGGCACGGGATTCGTCGCGCAGCGAGCACTGGACGGACTCCAGGTCACCGCGGAGGTCGCGGACGCCCTGGATCGCTGTGCGATCGGTGTTGTGAGCTAGCGCACCCCGAACCCTCGCCAGCGTGCTTACCCTCGAGTAGGTTAGTGGTCGACGCTGTTCTTCGACGCTGTTCTTCGACGCTGTGTGCAGACCTTCCGAGAGGATGCCAGTGACCACCGAGCACAAATCGACCGTTTCCCTGTTGGGCCTTGCCGGTCAGCTTCCGGCGATGCTGCCGGACCTGCCCAGCCTGCTGCGCGGTGCGCTGGGTATGACCCGCCGTCCCGACGCCCGGGAATCGATCGGTCTGGTCTTCCAGCGTGTCGCCGAGCGCCGGCCGGACCGCCCGTTCCTGCGATTCGAAGGCGACTCGATCAGCTACGGGGATGCCAACGCCCAGGTCAACCGCTACGCGAGCGTCCTGGCGCAGCGTGGGGTACAGACCGGTGACGTCGTCGGGATCCTCATGAAGAACCGGCCCGAGGCGCTGCTGATCACCCTCGCCGCCGTCAAACTCGGTGCCGCCGCGGGCATGCTCAACCACAACCAGCGCGGCGACGTCCTCGCGCACAGCCTCGGTCTGATCGACAGCCGCATCCTGATCGTCGGCGAGGAATGCGAGGACGCCCTGGCGTCGATCGATCCGGCAGCCCTCGGCACGTCCCCGCTGCGGGTCGGGGAACTCGACGCACTGGCCGCCGACGCCGACTCCGCGAACCCCGCGGTCACCGAGCGGCTGCACGCCCGTCACACCGCGTACTACATCTTCACGTCCGGCACGACCGGCCTGCCCAAGGCCAGCCGGATGACCCACTTCCGCTGGCTGAAGTCGATGTCCGGGCTCGGCAGCCTCGGCGTCCGGTTGCGCCGCGACGACACCCTGTACTGCTGTCTGCCGCTGTACCACAACAACGCCCTGACGGTCGCGCTGTCGTCGGTGCTGGCTTCCGGCGCGACCCTCGCGCTCGGCCGCAAGTTCTCGGCGTCGGGATTCTGGGCGGACGCGAAGCGCAACGGCGCGACCGCCTTCATCTACATCGGCGAGATCTGCCGCTACCTGCTCAACCAGCCGCCGCGCCCCGACGACCACGACAACGGCATCCGGCTCGTCGTCGGCAACGGGCTGCGCCCCGAACTGTGGACCGAGTTCACCGAGCGGTTCGGCATCGACCGGGTCGCCGAGTTCTACGGCGCCAGCGAATGCAACATCGCCTTCATCAACGCCCTCAACCAGACGCACACCGCCGGGGTGTGCCCCCTGCCGTACGCGGTCGTCGAATACGACCAGGACACCGGCAAGGCCCGCCGCGGCGCGGACGGCCGACTGCGCCGCGTCCGCACAGGCGAGGTGGGCCTGCTGCTGGCCAAGGTCACCGACCGGGCGCCGTTCGACGGCTACACCGACCCCGAGGCCACCGAAGCGAAGCTGGTGCGCAACGGATTCGCCGACGGCGACACCTGGTTCGACACCGGCGACCTCGTGCGCAGCCAGGGTTACATGCACGTCGCGTTCGTCGACCGGCTCGGCGACACCTTCCGGTGGAAGGGTGAGAACGTCGCGACCACCGAGGTCGAAGGCGCGCTCTCCGCGCACGACGCGATCTCCGAGGCCGTGGTCTACGGCGTCGAGGTCCCGGGCGCCGACGGCCGCGCCGGCATGGCCGCCGTGACGTTGCATCCGGACGCCGAGCTCGACGGCGTGCGGCTCGCCCGGGACCTGTTCGCGTCGCTGCCGCCGTACGCGGTGCCGCTCTTCGTGCGGATCGTCGACGAACTCGAACACACCAGCACGTTCAAGAGCCGCAAGGTGGAGCTGCGCGACGAGGGATTCTCGAAGACCGGCGACGACCCGCTGTACGTCCTCGAGGGCCGGTCCGGTGGCTACCGGCCCGCCTACGACGGGTACGTCGAGGCCGTTGCGCGAGGAGAGCTGCCTTCGACGCGCTGACACCGGACGCGGCTCCGGAGACCGCCGGTCCCCGCCGCGGCGCCCGGTCCTCGGCTCCGCGTGTTCGGGGTGCGTGTCAGGATGGGCTCATGATCGGCCCTGCCACCTCCGGCGACCACCCGAGTCGCTGCGCTGACCCCGTGCCCGAGGGCGCCCGTCCGGCCTCCGGCGCCCCGGCGCAGGCACCGGGTGGTCCGCTGCCGACGCTGTGCGGACGACCCGTCGCGACCGACCGGGCGCTGGTGATGGCCATCGTCAACCGGACCCCCGACTCGTTCTACGACCGTGGCGCCACGTTCACCGACGAGGCGGCCCTGGCCGCGGTCGACCGTGCCGTCGCCGAGGGCGCCGACCTCATCGACATCGGCGGGGTCAAGGCGGGACCGGGTGAGGTGGTCGACAACGCCGAGGAGACCCGGCGCGTGGTGCCGTTCGTCGCCGCGATACGGGCGCGCTACCCCGAGGTGATCATCAGCGTCGACACGTGGCGCTCGGACGTGGCGCGCCGCGCGGTCGCCGAGGGCGCGGACCTGATCAACGACACCTGGGCGGGAGCCGATCCGGACCTGGTCTCGGTCGCCGCCGAACTCGGTGCCGGCATCGTCTGCTCGCACACCGGCGGCGCGGTGCCGCGCACCCGCCCGCACCGGGTGCGCTATGCCGACATCGTCGGGCAGGTGACCGCCGAGGTGGTGGCCGCGGCCGAGAACGCCGCCCGGGCCGGGGTCGCGGCGGACTCGATCCTCATCGACCCGACCCACGATTTCGGAAAAAACACCTATCACGGGCTCGAGTTGTTGCGTCGGGTGGACGTTCTCGTAAATACCGGGTGGCCGGTGCTGATGGCGCTGAGCAACAAGGACTTCGTCGGGGAGACTCTGGGAGTGGAACTCGCCGACCGGTTGGAGGGCACATTGGCAGCGACAGCACTGGCCGCCGCGGCAGGCGCGCGAATGTTCCGGGTTCACGAGGTCGCAGCGACCCGCCGGGTCGTCGACATGGTCGCTGCCATCGCGGGCACCCGCCCGCCCGCACGCACGACCCGGGGGCTGGCATGAGCGCCCCGGTCCGCGTCGGAACGGACGCCCCGGCCCGAGGATGGGGCGAGACGAACAGCTGGGACCAACCGAGCTGGACGGTCGCCGAACTCGAGCGCGCCAAGGCCGGACGCACCGTCTCGGTGGTGCTGCCGGCGTTGAACGAGGAGAAGACCGTCGGAGCCGTCGTGGACACGATCCACCCGCTCCTCGGCGGCCTCGTCGACGAACTGATCGTGCTGGATTCCGGATCGACCGACGCCACCGCCGAACGCGCACGCGCCGCCGGTGCGCAGGTCCTGACCCGTGAGGAGGCGGTGCCGGGCATCGACCCGGTGCCCGGCAAGGGCGAGGTGCTGTGGCGCTCGCTCGCCGCCACCACCGGCGACCTGATCGTGTTCGTCGACTCCGATCTGATCAAGCCGGACCCGGCGTTCGTGCCGAAACTGCTCGGCCCGCTGCTGCTCGGCGACGGCGTGCACCTGGTCAAGGGCTACTACCGGCGCCCGCTGCGGGTGAGCGGCACCGAGGACGCGAACGGCGGCGGTCGCGTGACCGAGCTGGTGGCGCGTCCGCTGCTGGCGGCGTTGCGTCCCGAACTCACGTGCGTGCTGCAGCCGCTCGGCGGCGAGTACGCGGGGACCCGCGAACTGCTGACCGCGGTGCCGTTCGCGCCCAGTTACGGTGTCGAGATCGGTTTGCTCCTGGACACCTACGATCGGCTCGGGCTCGGCGCCATCGCGCAGGTCAACCTCGGTGTCCGTAAGCACCGGAACCGGCCGCTGGCGGATCTCGGGCTCATGAGCCGGCAGATCATCGGCACGATGCTGCGTCGCTGCGGCATCCCCGACTCCGGGGCGCCGCTGACCCAGTTCCTCGTCGACGGGGA
>NZ_JADZGH010000008.1:0-7515 GCF_015865005.1 Rhodococcus sp. CX | reverse complement strand
TGCTGACGGTTCTGCTGTACGTCGTCGTCATGGTGGTCGTCGGCGCGGCGTTGTTCGCCGCCGCGAGTGCCGTGTTCGGCCGCGGAGAGGCCCTGGCGCCGATCCCCCCGGGGACCACGGCGACCGTGCTGCCCGCCACCGACGTCACCGGCGTCGACGTGCACAATCTGCGGTTCCAGCAGGTGGTCCGGGGCTACAAGACGTCCGAGGTGGACTGGGCGCTGGACCGGCTGGCCCGGGAGATCGACGGGCTGCGGGCCCGCGTCGCCGAATACGAGCGCGCCGGGGTACCGGTCGCCTCCGACGGCGGCGAGCGGTACTTCGAGGTGGGAGAACTCGAGACAGGGGAGTTCGAGACCGGGGAATTCGAGGATTTCGAGCCCGCCGATACCGACGCCGACACGGACGAGGGTCCGGCGGAGGAGTTCGCGCACGAGGCCGATGCCGACGCGGAGACCGAAGCGATCGCGACCGACGCCGTCGTCGCCCGTGCCGAGGCGGCGCGCGCCGAAGCCACGCGCACCGAACCCGCGCGCACCGAAGCCGCGCGCACCGAAACAGGGGACGCCGAAACGGGCGAAGCCTGGGACTCGGAGCCCGGTCCGGGGGAGAAGCGGTGAGCGGCGACGGCCGGGTGCGGTGCCCGTGGGCGGTCGACACGCCCGGCTCCACCCTGTACCGCGACTACCACGACACCGAGTGGGGCCGGGAGCTGCACGGCCGCGACGAACTGTTCGAACGCCTCTGCCTCGAGGCGTTCCAGTCCGGGTTGTCGTGGCTGACGATCCTGCGCAAGCGGGAGGCGTTCCGAGAGGCTTTCGCCGGTTTCGACGTCGAGGCGGTCGCCCGGTTCGGCGACGCCGACGTTGACCGCCTGCTCGCCGACGCCCGAATCGTCCGGAACCGGCGCAAGATCGACGCTGTGATCGCCAACGCCCGCGCTGTGCTGGATCTGGCCGACACGGACCTCGACACGCTGCTGTGGTCGTTCGCGCCACCGCGCCGCCCGGCGCGGATCGCGACGGTCGCGCAGATCCCCGCCGTCACCCCGGAATCCACCGCCATGGCCCGCGAGCTCAAGCGCCACGGCTTCCGATTCGTCGGCCCGACCACGGCGTATGCGCTGATGCAGGCCACCGGAATGGTCGACGATCACGTCGCGGACTGCTGGGTCCAAATGGACGCTTGACCAAAAAATGTGATGTGACCAAGGAGTCAGCTACCCGGTCCATGCCCGGATAGGGAAGAATGGGAAGGCGAGCCCGCCGATAAACTGTCCGGGCACAACGGTAACCCAGGCGCTCAGTCGTTGAGCGCAGATTTGGAGGGAGCAGAGGATGGCGGCCATGAAGCCCCGGACCGGGGACGGTCCCCTCGAAGCAACCAAAGAGGGACGAGGAATCGTCATGAGGGTTCCACTCGAGGGAGGCGGACGTCTGGTCGTCGAGCTCACGCCGGAAGAGGCTGCTGCCCTCGGTGACGAACTCAAGAGTGTTACCAGCTGATCTGTCCGATTTCGGACGATCCGGGCCCTGCGCTCCTCGATGCGCGGGGCCCGGACTCGTTCCACGACCCCATCTGTGAGGAGCACCGGTGCTCGACGCGGTGACCGATCTGCTCGCGTGCCCGCAGTGCGGACTCGGCATGGACCTCGACGACTCCGCCCTGCTGTGCGAGAGCGGACACAACTTCGACGTCGCGAAACAGGGCTACGTCACGCTCCTCACCGGCGCCGCGACCCGCTTCACCGGGGACACCGCCGAGATGATCGCCGCGCGGGGAGACTTCCTCGGTGCCGGACACTACGACCCCATCCGCGACGCCGTCGCCCGGGCGTGCGCCGAGACTCCGCCGGCCGGCGACAATCCCCCGGCGGCGCGCATCCTCGAAGTGGGTGCGGGCACAGGCCAGTACCTCGCCACCGTGCTCGACGCGCTGCCGGACTCGCGCGGCATCGGCCTCGACGTCTCCAAACCCGCGGTGCGCCGCATCGCCCGCAGCCATCCTCGCGTCGGTGCCGTGCTCGCCGACGTGTGGCGGCAGCTGCCGGTGCGCACCGGGTCGCTCAGTCACGTCCTGTCGATCTTCGCGCCGCGCAACGCCGAGGAGACCCATCGGGTGCTCGAACCCGGCGGGCGGCTCGTCGTCGTCACCCCGACGACCGAGCACCTGCAGGAACTGGTCGCGCTACCCGGCATGGTGCAGGTCGACGACCGCAAGACCGAACGCCTCGGGGCGGCCCTGTCCGGGGCCTTCGACCGCACGGACCGCCGCGAGCTCCGATTCGCGATGGCCCTGGGCCACGACGAGCTCGCCCTGCTCGCGGGAATGGGACCGTCCGCCCATCACGTCACGGCGGATCGCCGCGCGGCGCTGCTGGCGGAGCTGCCCGAGCCGTTCACGGTGACGGCGGCCGTCACCGTCTCGGTGTGGACCCGGCGGGACTGAACCGCGCCTGCCGGCGCATCACTGGACCGCGCCTACCGGCTCACCGGCGCGCGGCGACGTCCTGGTAGACCGCGAGCGTCTGCCGGGCGATCTGCGCCCACGAGAACTCGGCGACCGCGCGATCGCGCCCGGCATGGCCCATCCGGGCGGCGAGATCCGCGTCGAGCGCGATTTCGTCCACCGCCGCGGCGAGCGCACGCTCGTAGGTCTGCGGTTCGTACGAGTTGTAGTGCACGAGACGTCCCGTGATGCCGTCCTGGACGACCTCCGGGATACCGCCGACGTCGGACGCGACCACGGCGGTTTCGCAGGCCATCGCCTCGAGATTCACGATCCCGAGCGGCTCGTACACGGAGGGGCACACGAACACCCGTGCCGCCGAGAGGATCTCGCGGACCGATTCGGTGGGCAGCATCTCCTGGACCCAGAACACGCCGCCGCGCCGCTCCTGCAGTTCCGCGACCGCGCGTTCGGTCTCGGCGGCGATCTCGGGGTGTCCGGAGCGCCCGCGCACAGCACCAGCTGGATGTCCGGGTCGAGATGGTGCGCCGCCGCGATCAGGTGGCCGACACCCTTCTGCCGGGTGATGCGGCCGACGAACGCGACCATCGGCCGGTCCGGATCGACTCCGAGCCGGTCGAGCGCCGATTCGGGCCCTTCCGCCGGTCCCGGATGCCACACCCCGGTGTCGATTCCGTTGCGGACCACGTGCACCTTCGCCGGATCGACGAACGGGTACGCGTCGAGGACGTCGAGCCGCATCCCGGCGCTGACCGCGATGATCGCGTCGGCGTACTGCACGGCGTTGCGTTCGGACCACGACGAGATGCGGTAACCGCCGCCGAGCTGCTCGGCCTTCCACGGCCGCCGCGGTTCGAGCGAGTGGGCGGTGAGCACGTGGGGCACGTCGTACAGTTCGGCCGCCAGGTGCCCGGCCAGGCCGGAATACCAGGTGTGCGAGTGCACCACGTCGACGCCGCTCGCCGCGTGCGCCATCCGCAGCTCGGCCGACAGCGTCGTCAGCGCGGCATTCGCGCCGGCGAGCGCCGGATCCGGGTCGTGGACGAACGCGCCCTCGCGGGGCGCACCCATACAGTGCACGTCCACGTCGCAGAGCCGTCGCAGCTGCGCCACGAGCTCGGTGACGTGCACTCCGGCTCCGCCGTAGACCTCGGGCGGGTACTCCCGCGTCATCATTGCCACCCGCACCCGCTCAAACTATCCGGCTCGCGATGTTCCGGCTACCGGGGTCACCTCTGCGTGTCGATGTTGCGCATCGCTGGCGGCGTTGTGGGGTGGCGGATAGGTTGACTGTGTGAGGAGCCAGCCACATGTGCTTGGAATCGTGCTCGCCGGCGGCGAGGGCAAACGCCTGTACCCGCTGACGGCCGACCGCGCCAAGCCTGCCGTGCCGTTCGGCGGCGCATACCGTCTGATCGACTTCGTGCTGAGCAACCTGGTGAACGCGGGCTACCTGCGCATCTGCGTGCTGACGCAGTACAAGTCCCACTCGTTGGACCGTCACATCTCCCAGACGTGGCGGCTGTCCGGATTCACCGGCGAATACATCACGCCGGTTCCCGCGCAGCAGCGGCTCGGTCCGCGCTGGTACACCGGCAGCGCCGACGCGATCCTGCAGTCTCTGAACCTGGTGTACGACGAGGATCCCGAGTACATCGTCGTGTTCGGCGCGGACCACGTCTACCGCATGGATCCGGAGCAGATGGTGCGCCAGCACATCGAATCCGGTGCGGGCGTCACCGTCGCCGGGATCCGGGTGCCGCGCAGCGAAGCGTACGCGTTCGGTTGCATCGACAGCGACGAACAGGGCCGCATCACCCAGTTCCTGGAGAAGCCCGCGCACCCGCCCGGAACTCCCGACGACCCGAACGTGACGTTCGCGTCGATGGGCAACTACGTGTTCACCACCAAGGTGCTGGTGGAGGCGTTGCGGGCGGACTCCGAGAATTCCGATTCCGACCACGACATGGGCGGCGACATCATCCCGGCGCTGGTCGCCCAGGGTGCTGCCCACGTCTACGACTTCAACGACAACGTCGTGCCCGGCGCCACCGAACGCGACCGTGCCTATTGGCGGGACGTGGGGACGCTGGACGCCTTCTACGACGCCCACATGGACCTGGTGTCCGTGCACCCGATCTTCAACCTCTACAACAAGCGCTGGCCGATCCGCGGCGCCGCCGAGAACCTGCCGCCCGCGAAGTTCGTGCAGGGCGGACTCGCGCAGGAATCGATCGTCGGGGCGGGCAGCATCCTGTCCGCCGCGACCGTCCGCAACTCGGTGCTCAGCTCGAACGTCATGGTCGAGGACGGAGCGACCGTGGAGGGCAGCGTTCTGATGCCGGGCGTGCGCATCGGCAAGGGCGCGGTGGTGCGTCGCGCGATCCTCGACAAGAACGTCGTGGTGGGCGACGGCGAGATCATCGGTGTCGATCTCGAACGCGACCGTCAGAGGTTCGCGGTCAGCAACGGCGGGGTCGTCGCCATCGGCAAGGGTGTGTGGATCTGACGGAGCAGTCCCGGATCAGCTGATCCGCACCGCGCACAGCAGCCCGTCGCCGAGGGGCAGCACCACCGGGGAGAGGCGGTCGTCCGCCGAGACCGCGCGGGCCGCGTCCCGGACCGACAGGACGGTCGCGTCCCGTTCGCTCGGGTCGGTGACCCGTCCGCCGAGCAGCGCGTTGTGCAGGACCAGGACCCCACCGGGGCGCAGCAGACGCACACCCTCGCGCACGTAGTGCGGGTGGTCGGCGGGGGTTGCGTCGACGAAGATCAGGTCGTAGCCGGAGTCGGCCAGCCGCGGCAGCACGTCGAGGGCGCGTCCGTTGATGAGCCGGGTGCGCGAGGCCGCGATCCCGGCATCGCGGAACGCCTCCTTCGCGGCCCGCTGATGCTCCGGCTCGCTGTCGATCGTGGTCAGCACGCCGTCCTCGCGCAGGCCGTGCAGCAGCCACAGTCCACTGACACCGGCGCCGGTCCCGATCTCGACGACGGTCTTCGCGTCGAGCATCCGGGCGAAAAGGGCGAGCGCGGCGCCGACGGAGGGCGGGATCGGATCGGCGCCCAGGTCGAGGGCACGTTCGCGCGCCGCGACGAGCAGCTCGTCCTCGACGACGACGTTCTCGGCGTGGGCCAGAATCCGTTCGGCATTGGTCTGCACGGGTCGAGGCTAGCGTCGAGATCGCGTCCGCGCAGGCAGGCGCGCACGACCCGGGGGATGAATTCTCAGCTCCGCCTCAGGTTACTCATAGGGGTGGCACATGGGGAAAGGGGAGGGTGTAGCCACACGCAGAGCAGACTGCGCGGCGCAGACCGCGCTGCAACGGTCGACGGATGTCACACGGGTCGGGGAACAATCCGGCCGCCCCGAGCGTTCGACAGGGTACGTGACAGTTCTCGATCGGCGGTCCCGAAGAGGAGGATCCAGCGATCCACATGGTCGATACCCCCACGAGCGTTACTCGTGCCCTAACCGCCTCCGGCGGGGCCCTCACCGGTTCCGACGTGTTCGACGGCAGCACCGACGGTGACGCGGTCGCCGAGCTGAGCGGCACGGCGGTCTTCGACGCCACGGGCGATCGTGGGGCGATGCCGTCGTGGGACGAATTGGTCCGCGAACACGGCGACCGCGTGTACCGGCTGGCCTACCGGCTGTCCGGCAACGCGCAGGACGCCGAAGACCTCACCCAGGACACGTTCATCCGCGTGTTCCGGTCCCTCCAGAACTACCAGCCCGGCACGTTCGAGGGCTGGCTCCACCGCATCACCACGAACCTGTTCCTGGACATGGTGCGCCGCCGCAACCGCATCCGCATGGAAGCGTTGCCCGAGGACTACGACCGGGTTCCCGCCGAGGGGCCGAACCCGGAGGAGATCTACCACGACGCCCGTCTCGACGCAGACCTGCAGTCCGCGCTCGATTCGCTGGCGCCGGAGTATCGTGCGGCTGTGGTGCTGTGTGACATCGAAGGACTCTCGTACGAGGAGATCGGTGCCACGCTCGGCGTCAAACTCGGCACGGTGCGCAGCCGCATCCACCGGGGTCGCCAGGCACTGCGCGAGCATCTCCGTCAGAATGCGGAGAACGAGTCCGGTCGAGTCCGTGCGGGGTAGCCGCCAGGAGGGTCTGATGACTATGGGGTTCCCGCCCCGACAGTTCGGCTCCACTGAGCATCTCGCCAGCGAAGCCGTCGCGGCGTACGTCGACGGCGAACTGCGGATGAACGCGTACCTGCGGGCGTCCCAGCACCTGGCGATGTGCCCCGAGTGCGCAGCCGAGGTGGAGGCCCAGCAGCAGGCACGTCACGCGCTGCGCAACGCCGCCCGTCGGGCACCGCAGATGCCGAGTTCCCTGCTCGGTGCGCTCAGCAACATCCCCACCCATCTCCAGGATTCCCCCGCGCAGGCACCGCAGTCGCTGTTGCCCGGGCTGGAACAGATGTGGCCGGGGGCACGCCGCTGGTCCATCCGCCGGCGCCGCTGACCCACCCGGATACGCTGATCTACCTGAACATGCTGCCCCACCCGAATACGCGGGCCCGTCGGAGATACCGGGCCCCATCGGTGATACTGGGCACCGTGAGTGACCACGACGGGGGAGACGGACACGCGTGACGGCGGAAGCGGAATCAGTGCAGCAGTCCGGGTGGCAAGCCACCGACGGTGAGCCGGCAGGCCCCGCCGCCGCGTCCCCGGCGATCGAACGTCCGGCGGATGCGCCACGCCTGGAACCGCGCCCGGTGTACCGGCCCGCGGTCGACCCCGCCGCCGCGCGGGTCTTCGGCCGGCCCTCGGGAACGGCCGGATCGTTCACCGACGCCGCCCGCGCCCGCGCCGCCGAACCCCCGGTAGCGCACGTCCCGCCCGCCGACCCGGTCCTCGCCGAGGCGTTCGGCCGGCCCGACGACGCCACCGAAACCCTGCAGCGACCGCCCGCCGCACCCGGCGCCGATGCCGGAAACGAGGCCCCCGAACCCGATCCCTGGCGCGATCCGTCGACCCCGGTACGGCTCGGACCCGCCGCGCAGCAGGCGGGTGAGCAGGTTC
>NZ_JADZGH010000069.1:51572-52776 GCF_015865005.1 Rhodococcus sp. CX | reverse complement strand
GCTCGGCGGGCACGCCGTTGTGCAGCAGGGGCCCGTCGACCGTGGCAGCGAACCGCTCCCCCACCAGCGGGAGCCACGTCAACCCGATTATCGGTTCGCCGTCGTGCACGAGCGCGAGGAGGATCCCGGCGGTGGGCAGGCCGGCGGAGTAGTTCACGGTGCCGTCGATGGGGTCGAGCAGCCACACCGTGCCCGTCCCAGCGCCGGGTCCGCCGAACTCCTCACCGTGCACCGCGATGCCGGTGCGCTCGGTGAGCTCGCCGCTGATGCGTCGCTCCAGCTCGAGATCGAGATCGGTGGCGAAGTCGTCGGGACCCTTGTCGACCGATCGGGGCGCGCCGCGACCGGCGACGAACCGCTCCGCCGCGCCGTCGAGGATCTCACTCGCGACCGCAAGCAGCCTCGACAGGTCGGCGGTGTCGGTCATCGGCTCACCGGGAGACGGCGTCGAGCGCTTCGGCCAGGGTGAACCGTCCCGCGTAGAGCGCCTTGCCGACGATCGCACCCTCGACACCCTCGGGCACCAGTGTCGCGATCGCCCGCAGGTCGTCGACGGTCGAGATACCACCGGAGGCGACGACGGGCGCGTCGGTCGCGTTCGCCACCTCGCTCAGCAGATCCAGGTTCGGGCCGGTGAGGGTGCCGTCCTTGGTGATGTCGGTGACGACGAACCGGGAGCAGCCGTCCTGGTTGAGTCGCTCCAGCGTCTCCCACAGATCGCCGCCGTCGGAGACCCAGCCGCGGCCGCGCAGGCGCCAATTGCCGTCGATGAGCTTGACGTCGAGACCGACGGCGATGCGGTCGCCATACTCGGCGATGGCGCGGGCACACCATTCCGGGTTCTCGATGGCTGCGGTACCGATGTTCACGCGGGCGCAGCCGGTCGCGAGGGCCGCGGCGAGCGTCTCGTCGTCGCGGATGCCACCGGACAGCTCGACCTTGACGTCGAGCTCACCGATCACACCGGCGAGGAGGTCCCGGTTGTCGCCGCGACCGAAGGCGGCGTCGAGGTCGACGAGATGCACCCACTCGGCTCCGGCGTTCTGCCATTCGAGGGCGGCGTCACGCGGCGAGCCGTAGCTGGTTTCGCTACCCGCCTCTCCCTGAACGAGGCGAACTGCTTCACCGTTGACGACGTCGACTGCAGGCAAAAGGACCAGGCTCACTGCGCCCACAATAGTGCCTGGCGCCCTCGACCCGGAAA